>JBHIDD010000251.1:0-4129 GCA_046759925.1 Kiloniellaceae bacterium | reverse complement strand
CGGGCGGACTTAAAAAATAGTATACTGTCCCCGGATTTCTACCGGATTTCAAAAAAATAGTGTACTGTCCCCGGATTTCGGGGACCAAGGCACCCAGGCCGTCCCCGACCGCGCCGCCGCCGCTCATCGAGGCCCGTTCCTCTTAGGGGCCTTCACGTTTGCCGGCGGCGCCCCCGATCGGGCCGCCTGCCGGACCAAATCAGATCCGGGTTTTCTCGACCTCGGGCTCGGCCTGTTCCCGGTCGCCGGGCCGCCGCTTACGGCGGATGATGATGTCGCCGTTTTCGTTGACCTCCGGCATCTCGTACTGCGGGATCGACTCGATGAACAGTTCGAGCGCCCGGAGCAGCTGTTCCATCGCCTCACGGGCCATCTCCTCGGCCTCTGGCCGCCCGCCCGGCTCTTCGGCGGCGGCGGGCGGCCCGGCAAGCGCGAGCGCCAAGACCAGAAAGAGCGCGGAAAGGCCATATCGCAGTCTTCTCATGCTTTTTCCTTCCTGGTTGCTGCGGCCCGTCACGGCCGTCCTATCCTACCCCCTTATAGGGGAAGACAAATCGATCGAATCATATCGACGTCCCGAGCCCGCGGCGGCGCAAGCCAACGACACAATATTTGTGACGTTGCGTCCTATCTGAGCAGGCAATCGTGTCAAATCTCGGGCAAAGCGCAACCGCCAATTCTACGGCCAGCCGCGCCGCAACGTCCCGTCGCCTGGACGCCGCCGACGGCCGGCTCGACAAGCGCGCCGGAGAATGCCAGGAATCGGACGAGCGCGCGTCTCTTCGTGCGCCCGACCTTGCAGCAGGAGGGTACTAGTCATGCCCGACGCCGCCGCCGATGACCTCGCATTGATGCCGGCCAGCGAGATGGTCGCCCGCTTCCGCGACGCCAGCCTCTCGCCGGTCGAGACGACGCGGGCGGCGCTTGCGCGCATCGAAACGCACGACCCGGCGTTGAACGCCTTCATCCTGGTCGACGCCGAAGCGGCACTGGCCGAGGCCCGCAAGGCGGAGGCGCGCTGGCGGATCGGCGCGCCGAGAGGCCCGATCGACGGCGTGCCCACCTCGATCAAGGACCTCGTTTTGACCAAGGGCTGGCCGACCTTGCGCGGCTCCAAGACGATTTCGCCGGACCAGCCCTGGGTGGAGGATGCGCCGAGCGTCGCCCGCCTACGCGAGCGCGGCGCAGTCTTGCTCGGCAAGACCACGACGCCGGAGTTCGGCTGGAAGGGGGTGACCGACAGCCCGCTCACCGGGGTCACCCGCAACCCCTGGAATCCGAAGCGCACGCCCGGCGGCTCCAGCGGCGGCGCGGCCGCGGCGGTGGCGAGCGGCATGGGGGCGCTGGCGATCGGCACCGACGGCGGCGGCTCGATCCGGATTCCGGCGGGCTTGACCGGGATCTTCGGACTCAAGCCCACCTTCGGCCGGGTGCCGGCCTTTCCGGCGAGCCCCTTCGGGACGCTCGCCCACGTCGGCCCGATGACGCGCACTGTGCGTGATGCCGCGCTTTTGCTCAGCGTCATCGCCGAGCCGGATTCGCGTGACTGGTACGCCCTTCCGCCGGCCGGCACCGGTCAGCAGCCCGACTATACCGTCGGCCTGGATGACGGGATGGCGGGCCTCAAAGTCGCCTTCAGCCCGACCTTGGGCGGGCACCGGGTCGACCCGGAGATCGCCGCCCTGGTCGCCGCCGCGGCCAAGCGCTGCGAGGACCTGGGCGCGCGCGTGGAGGAGGTCGACCCGGACCTGCCCGATTGCGCCACCGCGTTCCGGGTCCATTGGTTCGTCGGCGCCGCCAGCCTGCTGGCCGGCGTCGCCGAGGACAAGAAAGCCCTGCTCGACCCGGGCCTCAAGGAGATCGCGGCCCAAGGCGCGGCCACCTCGCTGCCCGATTACCTGGCCGCGGTCAAGGAGCGCGAAGCCGCCGGCCTTGCCATGAACCGCTTTCACCAGGCCTACGACCTGCTGCTCACCCCGAGCCTCCCGGTCCCGGCCTTCGAAGCGGGCCTGGAGCAGCCACCCGATTATGGCCAGGGCCGCTGGGTCGACTGGACCCCGTTTTCCTATCCCTTCAACCTGACCCGGCAGCCGGCGGCCAGCGTGCCCTGCGGCCTGACCGCCGAGGGCCTGCCGGCGGGCTTGCAGATCGTCGGCCCGCTCTATGCGGACGCCCTGGTGCTGCGCGCGGCGCGCGCCTTCGAGACCGCCCAGCCGTTCCGGATGCCGGCGTTATAGGGCGTATTCCGGGGACAGTATACTTATTCCGGGGACAGTATACTGATTTCTTCAAGGTCCGGGGCGCCCTTTCGGCCGGTCGGTCCGGACCGGCGGCTTGTGGCATTAAGCATGGTGTCCCTAAAATATTGGCGTGCCTGAAATATTGTCCTTGAAATATCGAAATGCGCCGTCCCTTGATGTTAACGTTTGCCTTACCCAGGTGTGCTTCACGTAGAACCGGCTTGCCCCATTCTCGCGTGTCATGGAGAAACCTCTCGCCGTCACCGAGCCGGCGCGCGGCCTGGGCACCACGCCGCGCGCGCCGCGCGTTTCCGAGGGTGAGAGCCTGATCGCGTCGCGAGTCCCGAAACCGCTGGCCGCCACCGGCGCCACGCCGGCCGGAGCCGCCTGCAAGACATCCCACAAGAGGTCGGATCCATGCAGAAATCCGTGGTCATCGCAGGCTATGCCCGCTCGCCCTTTCACTTCGCAAACAAGGGCGAGCTCACCAAGGTGCGCCCGGACGAATTGGCCGCCCAGGTCGTGCGCGGGCTCTTGGCCAAGACCGGCGTGGACCCGGCCGACATCGAGGACCTGATCGTCGGCTGCGCCTTTCCGGAGGCCGAGCAGGGCCTGAACGTGGCGCGCCTGATCGGCTTCCTGGCCGACCTGCCGCTCGGCGTCTCGGGCGCCACGGTCAACCGCTTCTGCGGCTCGTCCATGCAGGCGATCCACATGGCCGCCGGCGCGATCCAGATGGACGCCGGCGAGGCCTTCATCTGCGCCGGCGTCGAATCCATGACCCGGGTGCCGCTGCCCGGCTTCAACCCGATGCTCCATCCGGGCCTGGCCGAGCGCTACCCGCAGGCTTACCTCTCCATGGGCGAGACCGCCGAGAACGTCGCCGCCAAGTACCGGATCCCGCGGGCCCGCCAGGAGGAGCTCGCGCTTGAGAGCCACCGCCGGGCCACCGCCGCGAACGCGGCGGGCAAGTTCGCCGACGAGATCGTCCCGATCCGCCAGGGCAACCACACGGTCGGGGCCGACGGCTGCATCCGCCCGGATACCACCGCCGAGGCGCTGGCGGAGTTGAAGCCCGCCTTCCTGGAGGGCGGCAGCGTCACCGCGGGCACCTCCTCGCCGTTGACCGACGGGGCGGCGGCCGTGCTGGTCACCACCGAGGACTACGCCAAGACCCAGGGCCTGGAACCGCTCGCCCGGATCCGCGCGATCGCGGTCGCCGGTTGCGCCCCGGAAATCATGGGCATCGGCCCGGTCGTCGCCAGCCGCAAGGCCCTGGAGCGGGCCGGTTTGAAGCTCGAGGACATCGACGTGATCGAGCTGAACGAGGCCTTCGCCGCCCAGGCGCTGGCCTGCGCGGATGACCTCGGCCTTGATCTGGGGAAGACCAACCTGGACGGCGGCGCCATCGCGCTCGGCCATCCGCTGGGGGCGACCGGCGCGCGCATCACCGGCAAGGCCGCCCAGCTCCTGAAGCGCGAGGCCAAGCGGTTCGCGCTGGCCACCCAGTGCATCGGCGGCGGCCAGGGCATCGCCACGGTCCTGGAGGCGGCGTGATGCGCATCGACAAGGCGGCGGTCATCGGCGCCGGGGTCATGGGCTCCGGCATCGCCGCCCATCTCGCCAACGCCGGCGTGCCGGTGCTCCTGCTCGATATCCCTGTCGAGGGCGAGGAGCGCAGCGCGCTCGCCAAGGGCGCGGTCCAGCGGATGCTCAAGGCCGAGCCGGCGCCCTTCATGCACAAGGGCGCGGCCCGGCTGATCACGGCGGGCAACACCGAGGACGACCTGGAACGCCTGGCCGAGGCCGACTGGATCGTCGAGGCGGTGGTCGAGGACCTGGACACCAAACGCGACCTCTACGCCCGCATCGAGGCACTGCGCAAGGAC
>JBHIDD010000250.1:0-4190 GCA_046759925.1 Kiloniellaceae bacterium | reverse complement strand
TTGATGGTCATGACGCCCGGGCCGCCGGCCGGCACAAGGCACCGCGCGGGACCGGCCTAACGGAACGGCGAAAAATCGTCGGGAATGCCATGTTTGGCCCGCAGCCCGTCGTAGGACCCGTTCGCCACATTCGCCGCAATCGCGTGCGCGACCGCGTCCCGCAGATCCCGATCCTCCGCCCGGATGCCGAATCCGACCTCGCGGCCCGGCCGGAACACGCCCTCGAAGAGCCGCACCCGCGAGTCCGGATCGAGCGTCGGGACCAGCGCCGAGGCCGACTGCACGAAGTACGCGGCGGCATGACCCATCGACACCGGAATGTGCGTGTCGCGCTGGTTGGGAAAGGTGTGGATGTGCATCGGTCTACGGCCTTCGGCGATGAGGTCCTGGTTGATCTCGCGGGCGAAGGCCTCGGCCGAGGTGCCGGCGGTGGCGGCCACGGTATGGCCGGCCAGATCCGCGGTATCGCGAATCCGGAAGGGGTTTTCCTTGAGCACCATCATGTGGTCGCCGACCCGCATATAGGGCACGGTGGCGACGCCCTCGGGCACCGCGTCCTTGAACCCGAAGGTGTTGACGAGATCCACCTCGCCGGCGGCGAGCGCCGCGGCCAGGCGCCAGCGCGGAAGCTGGACCAGGTTCACCTCGAGCCCACGGGACCGCGCCACCGCCGCCGCCAGTTCGATCTCGAAGCCCAGCAGCCGGCCGTCCCGGCGGTACGCGAAGGGCCGCCCGGTGAGCGCTACGCCGACGGTGAGCTTGCCGTCCTCGGCCAGCCTGCCGCCGAGATCGATGTCATGGGCGCGCGCCTGCGCGACGGACCCTGCGGCGATCGTCAACAGCGCCAGGAAACACAGCCAACGGATCATCGGCCTGCATTCCGCCATCGCATTCGGCGGCACAGGGCTTCGCCCGGCCGCCGCGGGGGCCCGCGTCCCCGGCATCCGGGCCGCGAGGTCCGCGCGCGGGCCGCGGTTCGTTCGGGGGAAGACGCCCTGGGTCGTCATGGGATCAATACCGGCCCCGGCCCGTCGCAATTCGTGCCAGGGCCGGGTCCTCGACGCTGTCCGGAATCCCCGCATCCCCGGTATCAGGCGCATCCGCGATCCGGGCCTGACGCAGGATGCCGCGATAGATCTCCTCGTCGCCACAGACCCCGACCAGGCGGCCATCCTCGACCAGGGCCACCGGATGGCCGCTGGCCTGGCGCAGCTCGATCGCCGCGCGCATCGTCATATCGGTCGGCGCCGTGATCAGCGCCACCTCGCCCAGCGCGAGATGGTCGAGCACGTCCGCATCAGAGTCCGGATCGTATTGCAGAAGCTCCCCGGCCTTCCCGTCGACGGTCACGGCCACGGGCGCGCCGCTCTCGTCCAGCCTGATCCGGAACCGGCCCTCGCGGTCGAGCAGCACCGCGTCGCCCTCGCGGGGAAGCTCGTCGACCGGGGTCATCAACGAGCCGCCGCGCAGCACGTTGAGCGGGTTCATATGGGCCACGAAGTCCTTGACGTAGGTGTTCGCCGGCTGCAGGACGATTTCCTCCGCTTCGCCGAACTGGACGATCCGCCCGCCGTCCATTATCGCGATGTGGCTGCCGATCTTGAGCGCCTCGTCGAGGTCGTGGCTGACGAAGATGATGGTCTTCTTCAGCCGCCGTTGCAGCGCCAGCAGCTCGTCCTGCAGATGGTTGCGGATGAGCGGATCGAGCGCCGAGAAGGGCTCGTCCATCAGCAGGATGTCGGCATCGGTGGCGAACGCGCGGGCCAGCCCGACCCGCTGCTGCATGCCGCCGGAGAGCTCGTGGGCGTACTTGTCCTTCCATTGCTCGAGGCCGACCAGCTCGAGCTTCTCCTCGACGATCCGGTCACGCTCCGGCTTCGCCATGCCGCGCAGCTCGAGGCCCAAGCCGACGTTTTCCTCGACGCTCCGCCAGGGCAAGAGCGCGAACTGCTGGAAGACCATGGCAATGCGGTTCGTGCGCAGGCGCCGGAGCGTGGCCGGATCGCAAGCGACCACGTCGATCGCGCCGTCCCCTTCCCGGACCAGCACTTGGCCGCGGGTCGCCCTGTTGAGGCCGTTGACGCAGCGCAGCAGCGTCGACTTGCCGGAGCCGGAGAGACCCATGAGGACGCAGATCTCGCCCTCCTCGATGGCGATCGAGGCGCCGGCCACGCCGAGCACGTTGCCGGTCTTCTCCAAGATGGCCTGGCGGTCCTCACCTGGTCCAGGAGGGCGAGCGCCTCCCCCGGGTCCTTGCCGAAGATGACGTCGACGTCGCGGAATTCGACCGCCGGCATGGCTCATGGGCCTCCGGTCTTCGAACCGGGTTGCCTGCATATCCGATCCAGCAGGACAGCCAGAACGACGATCGCGAGTCCGGACTCGATACCCATCTCCAGGCGCAGTTGTTGAAGCCCGCGCACCACGTAGGTTCCAAGCCCGCCCGCGCCGACCAAGGCTGCGATCACCACCATGGAAAGCGACAGCATGATGGCCTGGGTCAGCCCGGCCATGATGGTCGGCATGGCGTGCGGCAGCTCGACCTTCCAGAGCAGCTGGCGCTTGGTCGCGCCGAAGGATTCGCCGGCCTCGGTCAGTTGCGTGGGCACCGAGGAAATCCCCAAATGGGTGAGCCGGATCGGCGCCGGGATGGCGAAGATCACCGTGGATATGAGACCGGGAACCACCCCGAGTCCGAAGAGAACCACAGTGGGGATCAGATAGACGAAGGTTGGCAGCGTCTGCATGAGGTCCAGGACGGGACGGATGGCCGTAAACAGCCACGGCCTGTGCGCCGCGGCAATCCCGACCGGCACCCCAAGGAGCATGCACAAAATGGTCGATACCCCGACCAAGGCCAGGGTCTCGATGGTCGGCTCCCAGTAGCCCTGATTGATAATAAAAAGCAGGGACATGATGATCCCACCGGCAAGCCAGAGAGAACGCCGCATCCAATAGCCGACGCCGGCCAAGACCGCGATGAGGATAGGCGCCGGGAACCAGAGCAAAAGATCCGACAATCCCTCGATCGTGAACTCAAGGGCGTCCGAGACGAGGTCAAAAACTTGGGCGAAATTCGTGGTCAAGTACTCGACGACCTCGGCGAGCCAAGGGCCGATCGGGATCTTGGAAGCCTCGATCTGTTGCGTGAGCCAGTCCATGCCGTTCCCCCTTGCGCCCAACCGGAAATGAAAAGACGGCCGGACCGCCGATGCGTCCGGCCGCCCATCACAGTTTCACGACTCTCGGGTCCTTTACATGCCGAGATGGGCCTTGACCGCCGGCGCTCCGGCCCCGCCGTCCAGCGTGGTCACACCCTCCAACCATTGATCGACCAGCTCGGGATGGTTCTTGACCAGCTTGACCGCGGCGTCCTCGGGGTCCATGCCCTCGCCCAGCATGTAGCCCATGATCTCGTTTTCCATGTCGAGCGTGAACCTGAGATTCTCGAGCAACCTGCCGACGTTCGGGCACCTGCCGGTATAGCCGCTGGGCGCGAGCGTATAGACCGTGGCGCCGCCGAAGTTGGGCCCGAAATAGTCGTCCCCACCGTCGAGATACGCCATCTCGAAGCGGCGGTTCATCGGGTGCGGCTCCCAGCCCAGGAACACGATCCACTTGTTGCGCTTCACCGCGCGTTCGACCTGCCCAAGCATGCCTTGCTCGGAGGATTCCACCAGCTCCCAGTCGCCCAGGCCGAAAGCGTCCTTGTCGATCATGTCCTGGATAATCTGATTGCCGTCGTTGCCCGGCTCGATACCGTAGATCTTGCCGTCGAACTTGTCGCGGAACTTGTCGAGGTCGCCGAACCCCATCACGCCCGCTTCGGCGGCGCCCTTGTTGACGGCCAAGGTGTACTTGGCGCCTGTAAGGTTCGTGGTCACCTTCTCGATCTGCCCCTTCTCGAAATAGGGATTGATCATGCTCTCCTGCGTCGGCAACCAGAGCCCGAGAAAGGCGTCCAGATCGCCGGTCGACAGGCTCTTGAAGGTGACGGGCACGGACAGCACGTCCACTTTCGGCCGGTAGCCCAGCCCTTCGAGGATCGCCGCGGCGATCGCCGTGGTCGCCGTGATGCAGCTCCACCCGACATCCGAAAAATGAACCTGCCGGCATTCCGGCGGATCCGCGGCCCGGGCCGCGCCCGCCGCTATCATGACGGAGACTGCGGCAACCGCGCAAAAGCGCTT
>JBHIDD010000249.1:0-4214 GCA_046759925.1 Kiloniellaceae bacterium | reverse complement strand
CCTGAGCTTGTCGAAGGGGCCGCCGCTCAGAACCGGAGCGGCGTGGCCTGCTTGATGTGCGGCAGGGCGCGCACCCGGGCAACCACCTCGGGGGCGATCTCCTCGTCGAGCGCGAGCAGGGCGATGGCGTCCGCCCCCGGGGCGGCGCGGCCCAGGTGGAAGGTCGCGATGTTGACCCCGGCATCGCCCAGGGCCTTGCCGAGCGCGCCGATCAGGCCCGGCCTGTCCTCGTTGGTGATGTAGAGCATGTGGGGGCCGAGCTCGGCCTCGATCGGGATGCCCTTGATCTCGACGATGCGCGGCTTGTCGCCGCCGAAGAGCGTCCCGGCGACCGCGCGCGGGCCCCGTTCCGTGGTGACGGTGAGGCGGACCAGCGTCTGGTAGTCGCAGTCCCGTTCGTGCCTCATCTCGGTCACCTCGATGTCGCGCTCGCGGGCGATCACCGGGGCGTTGACCATGTTGACGCTGTCCAGGAACGGGGCCAACAGCCCGACCAGCGCCGCCTGGGTCAACGGCCGGCAGTTGAGCGAGGCCACGTGGCCCTCGTATTCGACGGTCACCCCTATGAGGCCCGTCTGGGTCAACTGGCCGGCGAAGCTGCCGAGCTGCCCGACCAGCTTCATGTAGGGGCTGAGCCGCGTCGACTCCTCGGCGGTCAGCGACGGCATGTTGAGCGCGTTCCGAATCGCCCCGGTCAACAGGTAGTCGGCCATCTGCTCGGCGATCTGGACCGCGACCTTCTCCTGCGCCTCGGCGGTGGCGGCGCCCAGGTGCGGCGTGGCCACGACCTGCTCCATCCCGAAGAGCGGGTTCTCGTGGGCCGGTTCCTGGCTGAAGACGTCGAGCGCCGCGCCCGCGACCCGGCCCGATTCGATGGCCGCCTTGAGGGCCCCCTCGACCACCAGGCCGCCGCGCGCGCAGTTGATGATGCGCACGCCCGGCTTGGCCTTGGCCAGCGCCGCGGCGTCGATCATGCCCCGGGTCTGCTCGGTCATCGGCACGTGCAGGGTGATGAAATCGGACTCGGCGAGCAGGGCCTCGAAGGGCACCTTTGCAACGCCCAGGTCCTGGGCGCGGTCGGCCGAAAGGTAGGGATCGCAGGCGATGACCCGCATGCGCAGGCCCAATGCCCGCTCGGCGACGACCGAGCCGACGTTGCCGCAACCGATGACGCCGAGGGTCTTGCCGGTCAGTTCCACGCCCATGAAGCGGGACTTCTCCCACTTTCCCGCCTGGGTCGAGCGGTCGGCCGCGGGAATCTGACGGGCCAGCGCGAAGAGCATCGCGATGGCGTGCTCGGCCGTGGTGATCGCGTTGCCGCCCGGCGTGTTCATCACCACCACCCCGCGCTGGGTCGCCGCGGCGATGTCGATATTGTCGACCCCGATGCCCGCGCGACCGACCACCTTGAGGTTGTCCGCAGCCGCGATCACCTCGGGCGTCACCTTGGTCGCCGAACGCACCGCAAGGCCGTCGAAGGCGCCGATCCTGCCGTTCAGTTCCTCGGGGCTCAGGCCCACGGCCACCTCGGCCTCGATGCCGCGGGTTTCGAACACCTCGACCGCGCGCTCGGCTAACCGATCCGCGATCAAGACTTTCGGCATGGTGTTCGCCTCACGCGACGGCCCGCCCGGAGCGGACCTCGCCATAGGCCCAGTCGAGCCAGGGCAGCAGGGCCTCGATGTCCTCCCTGGCGACCGTGGCGCCGCCCCAGATCCGCAGGCCCGGCGGCGCATCCCGGTGGGCGCCCAGATCGTAGCCGGCCCCCGAGTCCTCGAGCAGCACGGCGATCCGCTCGGCGACCGCCGCCTGCGCGCCCGGCTCCAGCGCCTGGAACCAGGGATCGACGATCCTCAGGCAGATCGAGGTGCAAGACCGGGTCGCCGGCTGCTCGGCCAGGAAGTCGACCCAGTCGCGCGCCGCCACCCAGTCGGCGACCGTCCGCAGGTTGGCCTCGGACCGCGCGATCAGGGCCGGCAGGCCGCCGATCTCCGCGGCCCAAGCGAGCGAGTCGATGGCGTCCTCGACGCAGAGCATCGACGGCGTGTTGATGGTCGCGCCCCTGAATAGATCCTCGTTCAGCTTGCCGTCCTTGGTCAGGCGGAAAATCCTGGGCAGCGGCCAGCGCGGGCTGTGGCCTTCCAGCCGCTCGACCGCCCGGGGCGAGAGCGCCAGCATGCCGTGCGCGGCCTCGCCGCCGAGGACCTTCTGCCAGGACCAGGTGACCGCGTCGAGCTTGTCCCAGGGCAGGTCCATGGCGAACACCGCCGAGGTGGCGTCGCAAATGGTCAGGCCGCCGCGGTCCGCCGCGATCCAGCCGCCGTCGGGCAGCCGCACGCCCGAGGTCGTGCCGTTCCAGGTGAACACCACGTCGCGGGCGGGATCGACCCGGGTGAGATCCGGCAGCTTGCCGTAATCGACCTCGATGATCCGGATGTCGTCCAGCTTCAACTGCTTGGCCACGTCGGTGACCCAGGCCCTACCGAAGCTCTCCCAGGCCAGCATGTCCACGCCGCGCGCGCCCAGGAGCGACCACATCGCCATCTCCACCGCGCCGGTATCGGAGGCCGGCACGACGCCCAGACGGTAGTCCGCCGGCAGGCCCAGGACGGCGCGGGAGCGCGCGATCACTTCGGCCAGCTTCGCCTTGCCGTCCCTCGAGCGGTGCGAGCGGCCGAGCCGGGCATCGGACAGGGCCGCCAGGGCCCAGCCCGGACGCTTGGCGCAGGGGCCCGAGGAAAAGCAGGGGTTGCGCGGCCGCGCCGGCGGCGGGGTGGCGGTCATGGATGTGCCCCTCGGTGAAGCTGTCATATCCGGCGGCCCCGGGCCGCGGTGGCCGGATACTAGGTGCGACGTTGCAGCGCGTCAACGCGTGTGCCGGGGCGATATCGCACGGGAATCGCCGCGCCGGTCGGAAATCCCCCGGCGGACGCCCCGCGGGGCGTGCGCCGGTCAGCCGGGCCGGCGCCGCAGCAGGTGGATGGCGGTGAAGGTCATCACCGCCTCGCCGTGCTGGTTCTTGACCGCATAGGCCATGTGCAGGATGCCCCGGTCGGGCTTCGAATCGGAGGCCCGCTTGCTCCGGACTTCGGCCTCGGTGTGCAGGGTATCGCCGGGGCGCACCGGTACGAGCCAGCGCAGCTCGTCGAGGCCGGGCGAGCCGATGGAGCAGTCGTTGATCACGCCCGCCTGGTAGAACACGCGAAAGGCCAGCGCAAGCGTATGAAAGCCGCTGGCGATCAGCCCGCCGTAGGGCGATGCCGCCGCCGCCTCCTTGTCGAGGTGGAAGGGCTGCGGATCGTAGGTGAGCGCGAAGTCGAGCATCTGCCCCTCGCTGACCGTCGCCCCGGGGCTTACGAAGCGCTCTCCGATCTCGAAGTCGTCGAAATAACGCCCGCCCATGGCACCTCCCCTCACCGCGCGATCGCGATGCCGGCAGAGTATGCCGCGTTCACCTCACGGCCGCCAGAACCCCTTGGCGGCCTCGCGCGCCGCCCCGGCGCGGCCGATGCCGACGTCCTTCAGCAAGCGGTCGTCGAGGCCCTGCAAATGCCGGCGTTCGCAGGACCGTTCCTGCCAGATCAGGAGACAATCCACCCCGCGCAGCAGGCTATGTGCCACCCATTGCCAATACGATTTGCGCCGCCCCGGCGCGACCCCGCGGTAGACGATTTCGGCGGACGGATTTCTCTCCGGCATCCCGAGTCCCCCTTGCCTTGGCGAAAGGCGACGTTAAGGGCCGGGAATAATCCGTTCTATCCGCGTCTTGCGGCCGGTCCCGTCAGCTCGAGCTCGAGATAGCGCACGTCATTGAGCGGGTTGTCGTAGTAGGCCGGGATCTCGCGGAAGCCGAGCCCGTGGTAGAGGGCGCGCGCGGCGGTCATTGGGCCGAGGGTGCCTTGGCGACTCATCCAACATCGCGAAGAACACAGATACCGAATTTCAGCCGGAGAAACGGACCAATTATAGCGTGCTGATCGACTCGCACCCCAAAATGTGGTATATTGCATCGTGAGTTAAACGAATCGGGACAGAGATGAGCGATGGTCTACGAGCGCGTGCCAGCGGTCCACAAACAGGAGGCTCGCGACCTCATTCGCGTCGCAAAGCGTCGGGGCGTTAAATTGAAGCTATCCAAGAAACAGCTTGACGATCCAGAGGAAATCGGACGGTTCTTCGCGATTTACGGCAGTCCACCGTCTGATTTTTTGTTC
>JBHIDD010000248.1:0-4217 GCA_046759925.1 Kiloniellaceae bacterium | reverse complement strand
CTAGGCCAGAATCATGACACCGCAGGACCAACCGCGGACTTCGGTCATCCTGCCGATGGCGGATGCGCCGCTTCCGAGCGGGCGTCTCGCGGAGAACGTCATGCACTTCGCCCGCACCCTGCGTGCCGCCGGGCTGCCGGTCGGCCCGGGCACGGTGTTGACCGCGATCCGGGCGGTCGAGGCGGTGGGCATCCGGCGGCGCGACGACTTTTACTGGGCGCTGCGTGCGGTCTTCGTCAACCGCCGCGACCAGCAGGAGCTGTTCGACCAAGCCTTCCACGTCTTCTGGCGAAATCCGCGGATCCTGGAACGGATGATGGGCCTGCAGCTGCCCGACGTGCGTCCGCTTTCCGGGCGCGACCCCGAAGATGTCGAGGAAATCAGCCGCCGCCTGGCCGAGGCCCTGCGGCCCGGCCAAAGCGGCAAGGAGGACGGCCGCGAGCGCGCCGAGGACGAGATCGAGATCGACGCGGCGCTCACCTATTCCGGCAGGGAAGTCCTGCAAACCATGGACTTCGAAAAGATGTCGTCCGAGGAATTGGCGCGCGCCAGAGAGACGATTGCGGCCATGCGGCTTCCGATCATGGCGCTTCCGACCCGTCGGTTCCGCCCGGCCCTGGCCGGCCGGCGGGCGGATTTGCGCGCCACCATGCGCGCCGCGCTGCGCTCGGGCAGCGATACGATCCCGCTCAAGTGGAAGACCCGGCGCCGGCGCCACCCGCCGCTCGTGGTGCTCTGCGACATCTCGGGCTCGATGAGCCGCTATTCGCGCATGCTGCTGCACTTCATGCACGCCGTCACCAACGACCGCGACCGGGTGCACAGCTTCGTGTTCGGCACGCGGCTGACCAACATCACGCGGTACCTGCGGCAAAAGGACGTGGACCTCGCGCTCGAACAGGTCTCGGAAGCGGTGCTCGACTGGTCCGGGGGCACGCGCATCGGCGCCTGCCTGCACGACTTCAACACCGACTGGTCGCGCCGGGTGCTCGGCCAGGGCGCGATGGTGCTGTTCATCTCCGACGGGCTCGACCGCGACAACGCCCGCGGCCTGAGCGCCGAGATCGAGCGGCTGCACAAGTCGTGCCGCCGGCTGATCTGGCTGAACCCGCTCTTGCGCTACGAGGGCTATGCCCCAAAATCACTGGGGGCGAAGGTCATAAGGCCCCATGTGGACGACTTCAGGACGGTGCACAACCTGGAAAGCCTGGCGCAACTCGCCGCGGTGTTGCGCCAGCCGGTCAGCCGCCGTCACGAGGGCGTCAGCGAATGGTTGGAGGCGATGTGACGGGCGAAACCGACCGCGACGACGTGCTGGATGAGGCCGGCCGCTGGCTGGACGAGGGGCGCCGGGTCGCGCTCGCCACCGTGGTCGCCACCTGGGGTTCCGCGCCGCGGCCGGTCGGCAGCCAACTCGCCGTCGACGAGCAGGGCAGCATGCGCGGCTCGGTCTCCGGCGGTTGCATCGAGGGCGCGGTGGTCCACGAGGCCCAGGACGTGATCCGAAGCGGCAAGCCCAAGTTGCTCGAATACGGCGTCACCGACGAGGCAGCCTGGGAGGTCGGGCTGGCCTGCGGGGGCACCGTCAAGGTCTTCGTCGAGCGTTTGGCGTAGATTACGGAGTGGTCATGTTGTTTGGCCGTTGGTTCGTCCTCCTCCTTCGACAAGCTCTGGATGAGGACCTCATGCTGAGCGTGTCGAAGCATGAGGGTCGATGGGCAAGTTTCCCAAACCGAATTGTGGCGCCGGTGCGATGAAGCGGGTGATTTTCGAGTCCCTGCAGGCCGCGCGCGCCGGCAAGCGCCCGGTGGCCCTGGTCACCAACCTGGACAGCGGCCGGCAGGCGCTGCTCGACGGGGCCGAGATCACCGGGGACCTCACCCTCGGGCGCGTCGTGCTCGACCGGGCCCGCCGGGCCGTGGTCGAGGATCGGAGCGGCGCGCTCGACGGCACCAGCCTTTTCGTCCATGTGTTCAACCCGCCGCTCAGGATGATCGTGGTCGGCGCCGTGCATATCGCCCAGGCGCTCGTGCCCATGGCCGCGCTGGCCGGCTACGAGGTCATCGTGGTCGACCCGCGCCGCGCCTGGGCGAGCGAGGCCCGTTTTCCGGACGTGACGCTTTCCACCGACTGGCCGGACGAGGCGTTGAAGGCGCTGAAGCCGGACCGGCGCACGGCGGTCCTCACCCTGACCCACGATCCCAAGCTGGACGACCCGGCCCTTGCCGAGGCGCTCAGGTCGCCCGCCTTCTACATCGGGGCGCTGGGCAGCAGCCGGACCCACGCCAAGCGCCTGGCGCGGCTGCGCGAGCTGGGCTTTTCGGAGGACGACTTCGCCCGCATCCACGGGCCGGTCGGCCTCGCCATCGGCGCCCAGAGCCCGGCCGAGATCGCGCTCTCGATCCTGGCCGAAGCGACCCAGGTGCGTTACGGCGCCCCGCCCCTGGTTCGCCAGGAGGCCGCGCAATGATCTTCGGGCCGACCCCGCTCGCCGAGGCCGAAGGGGCGATCCTCGCCCATTCGCTCAGTGCCGGGGCCTTGCGCTTCAAGAAGGGCCGGGTGCTTTCCGGCCAGGACGTGGCGGCGCTTCGCGCCGCCGGGATCGAGACCGTCGTCGCGGCGCGCCTGGAAGCGGGCGACGTCCACGAGGACGCCGCCGCGGCCGCCATCGCCGAGGCGATCATGGGTCCGGGCCTGAGCGCAACCGCCGCCTTTACCGGACGGGCCAACCTGATCGCGGAAACCCGCGGCCTCCTGGTGCTGGACCGGGAGCGCCTGGGTGCCCTCAACCTGGTGGACGAGGCGGTCACCGTGGCGACCCTTTCACCCTACGATCTGGTCGAGCCGCGCCAGATCACGGCGACCGTCAAGATCATTCCCTTCGCGGTTCCCGGCAAGACCCTGGAGCGCTGCCTCGAGGTGGCGCGCGACGGCGCGGGGTCGCTCATCCGGGTCGCCGCGCTCAGGTCCCGCAAGGTCGGGCTCATCCAAACCAGCCTGCCGGGGATGAAGAAGAGCTTGCTCGGCAAGACCAAGCGGGCGCTCGATGCCCGGCTCGCCGCGCTCGACTGCCCGCCCGCGGAAGAGCTGCGCTGCGGCCACGACGAGGCCGCGGTGGCCCAGGCGATCGGCAGCCTGCGCGCCCGGGATTGCGCCATCGTGCTCATCTCGGGCGCTTCGGCGATCGTCGACCGGCGCGACGTGATCCCGGCCGGGATCGTCCGGGCCGGCGGCGCCATCGACCACTTCGGCATGCCGGTCGATCCGGGCAACCTGATCCTTCTCGGCCACGCGGCGGACACGCCGGTCCTCGGCTTGCCGGGCTGTGCCCGCTCGCCCAAGCTGAACGGCTTCGACTGGGTGCTTCAGCGGCTGATCGCCGATCTGCCGGCCGGCCCCCGCGACGTCATGCTGATGGGCGCTGGCGGCCTGCTCAAGGAGATCCCGGTCCGTCCCCTGCCGCGCGCCGAGGCGGTCGAGGAGGCGGTCTCGAAGCTGCCGCGTGCGCCGCGGATCGCTGCGCTGGTGCTGGCCGGCGGCCAGTCGCGCCGCACGGGCCCGGCCAACAAGCTGCTCTCCGAGGTCGCCGGCAAGCCGATGATCGCCCAGGTCGTCGGGCAGGTCCTGGCCTCCCGGGCGGAGCCGGTCCTGGTGGTCACCGGCCACGAGCGGGAAAAGATCGAAGCGGCGCTCTCCGGCCTGGCCGCAAGTACGGTGTACAATCCGAACTTCGCCGCGGGCCTCAGCACCTCGTTGCACCGGGGCCTGGCGGGCCTGCCGGCGGACATCGACGGGGTTATGGTCTGCCTGGGCGACATGCCGGGGGTCACGGCGGCCGTGATCGACAAGCTGATTACCGCGTTCAACCCGCTCGAAGGCCGCGCGATCTGCGTCCCCACCTGGCAGGGCAAGCGCGGCAATCCGGTGCTCTTCGCCCGCCGGTTCCTGCCGGAGATGCAGAGCATCGGCGGCGATAACGGCGCGCGCCAGTTGATCGGCGACTATCCGGACGTGGTCTCGGAGGTCGCGATGGAGGACCGGGCCTCGGGCGACGGCATCCTCCTCGACGTGGATACGCCCGAGGCCCTGGCCACGCTCAAATCGACGGGCTGACACGCAAGGTCACACATCTTGTGACGCCGGCGCCCGCCGGCGACGCCGGCTTAACCCGACTTAAGCGGTTCGGCGCTGCGACGACGCTTAACATATTGGTTTCA
>JBHIDD010000247.1:0-4223 GCA_046759925.1 Kiloniellaceae bacterium | reverse complement strand
TGAAAGGCTTGGCCTCCTCTTCCGGACCCGAACCCGCCCGGGCCGCGGGATTAGAAATAAGCTCAAGAGATGGTGCGGACGGTGGGACTCGAACCCACAACCCTTTCGGGAAGAGATTTTAAGTCTCTCGCGTCTGCCAGTTCCGCCACGTCCGCCCGGCGCCGGGCTCTCCGGACTCTAGCAAAATCCGGGGGGAGGTTAACACGATTTCCGCAAGGTCGGCAGGTTCGGCGGCGGTGGCCGTCGTGCCCGGTTCCCGGCATACTCCGGCCCGGAATCAGGCCAAGCGGGAGGAGGACATGGGAGAGCGCCTCAAAGACAAGATCGCGATCGTGGCGGGTGCCGGCTCGGTCGGCCCGGGCTGGGGCAACGGCAGGGCGACCGCGGTGCTGTTCGCCCGCGAGGGGGCGAAAGTCTTCTGCGTCGACGTGAACCGGCAGGCGGCGGAAGAGACCGTGGGACGGATCGCCGACGAGGGGGGCGAGGCGGTCGCCCACCGGGCCGACGTGACCGACGGGGGCCAGGTCGAGGCCCTGGTTGAGCGCTGCCTCGATCTCTGGGGCGGCATCGACGTGCTGCACAACAACGTCGGCATCCTCGAGGTCGGCGGCCCGGTGGCGACGAGCGAGGCGAGCTGGGACCGGGTCATGCGCGCCAACCTCAAGTCGATGTTCCTGACCTGCAAGGCGGTCTTGCCGGTAATGGCCAAGGCCGGCAAGGGCGCGATCGTCAACATCGCCTCGGTCGCCGGGGTCCGCTGGCTCGGCGTGCCCTACATCTCCTACGCGGCCAGCAAGGCGGCGGTCATCCAGTTCACCAAGGCGGTCGCCCTCGAGTACGCGGCCAAGGGAATCCGGGCCAACGCCATCCTGCCCGGATTCATGAACACGCCGATGATCGTCGAACCCCTGAAGGACGCCTACGCGGACGGGGACGTGCAGAAGATGATGGAGATCCGCGACACCCTGTGCCCGATGGGCCGGATGGGGGATGCCTGGGACGTCGCCTATGCCGCCCTGTTCCTGGCCTCGGACGAGGCCAAGTACATCACCGCCGCCGAGCTGGTGGTCGACGGCGGCTTGATCGCCAAGATCGCGTGAGGGAACCACAGAGACACGAGAGGCACAGAGGATCGGGACCCAGAGGACCAAATCCTTGAATCCTGATTTCTCTGCGCGGTTCCTCAGTGTCTCTGTGGCTCTGTGGTCATAACCCGTTCTCCGCGCTTGCGGATCACGCGTCCCGCCCGCGCAGACTGCGCCGCAGGCGAAAGACCATGGGCGCGCAGATCACGATCAGGCAGATGCGCACGATGTGGTGGGTCGCCACGAAGGCGGCGTCGGCGCCGAGCGCAATCGCGATCAGGCTCATCTCGGCAAGGCCGCCCGGCGCAAAGGCGAGCACCAGGGCCTCGATGGCCAGGCCGGTCAAGGGGTGGAGCAGAACTGCGAAGGCGATCGTCGCGCCGAGCAGCACCGCCGTGCCGCCGGCCGCGCCGAGCACCACGCGCCGGATCAGCCCGGTGTCCATCCCGGCGAAACGGCCGCCGATGGCCGAACCGACGACCACCTGGGCGGCGGCGACCAGCTCGAGCGGCGGCTTGGCGGCGGTCCAGCCGGCCAGATGTACCGCCGCGCTGAGGATCATCGGTCCGACCAACGGCGCGGCCGGGATCTTGAGCGCCCGCGCGCCGAACAACCCGGCGATTCCGCAGGCGGTGAGCAGCCCCAGGTCGGCGAGTCCCATCTCGGCGAGCGGCATCCCCGCACCGGGCCGGGCGCCGGGCTCGTAGCCGACCAGCGCCTGAACGGCGAAGGGCAGGGCGAGCACGACCAGGAGCACCCGCGAGGCATGCGTGAGCGAGATGATCCGCCCGTCGCCGCCCAGCTCGCTGCCGGCCAGGATCATCTCGGCAAACCCGCCCGGCATGGCCGAGAAATAGGCGGTCGCCGGGTCGTAGCCGCAGAGCCGCCGGAAGTAGACGAAGCCGGCCGCCCCCGCCGCCGCCGCGTAAAGCGCCAGCATCGCCAGGCTGAGCGCCCAGTCGGCGATCCGTGACAGGATCTCCGGCGAGAAGCCGCTGCCCAGCATCACGCCGAGGACCGTCACCATCGCGCTCCGGAAGACCGTCGGCATGGCGATCGGCGCGCCCAGGACCGCCGCGACGGTGGTCGCGGTCATGGCGCCGATCATCCAGGCCAGCGGCAGCTGGAGAAGATTGGCCAGCCAGCCCCCCGCGGTGCCCAGAGCAAGGGCCAGCAGCGTGCTCCTGAGGCCGGGCGTAAGCGGGGCTGTCTCGGCGGACGCGGTCACGGCGCGAACGTTTCCTCGAGGCGGCCCGGAACGAGGGCCGGATGGACGGCGGAGTCTTACCGCACGGCGTGCTGGCAGGGGTTGCCGGGGCTTAGACCTTGTACCTTGTCGAATATTGGTATCAGCATAGCCGCCGATGTGCCTCGGCGTACAGCCTTCGATGGCCGCTTCGGGTCACAGGAGGCCGAGCGCGGCGAGGTCTCGGCGCAGCGTCGAAGCCGAGCTGAAATGAAGTCCCGTGATGCCCACCGCGTCGGCGCCGGCGACGTTGGCGGCGACGTCGTCGATGAAAACCGCCTTGACCGCGTCGACGCCGTAACGCCTAAGGAACAGCCGATAAATCCGCGGATCCGGCTTCCTCATCCCGACCTCGCCGGAGACCAGGATGCCCCGGAACCAATCCAGGAATTCGAAGCGCGCGCGGGCATGGGGAAAGGTCTCGGCGGAAAAATTCGTCAGGCAATAAAGCGGCACGTCCCGGGCCCGCAGTTCGGCAAGAACGGCCACGCTGTCCTCGAGAGAGCCGTCGATCATCTCCGGAAAGCGTGCGTAATAGGCCTCGATCAGCGCGGCCTGCGCCGGGTGCCGTGCGACCAGCTCGGCGACCGCCTCGGCGACCGGACGGCCGGCGTCCTGCCGCTCGTTCCATGACTTCGTGCAGACGGTGGCGAGAAACCGTTCCATCTCCGCCTCGTCGTCGAACAACTTGCGGTAGAGATAGCGCGGGTTCCAGTCGATCAGGACCCCGCCCAGGTCGAATATCACGACCTCGACCATCGAAGTCAGGGCGCCGAAATCCGGTCCAGAAGCCGGGACATGAAGCGCTCGCACAGCGCCACCTGCTCGAGGCTGACGAACTCGTCGGGCTTGTGCGCCTGCTCGATCGAGCCGGGCCCGCAGATCACCGCCGGGATGCCGCTGTCCTGGAACAGCCCGGCCTCGGTGCCGAAGGCGACCTTGCCCGTCGTATTGGCCCCGGTGAGCGCCTTGACGAGCGCCACCACCTCGGCATCGGGATCGAGGTCGAGGCCCGGGAAGAAGGACTCCCGCGCCCAGGTGAACCCGGCCTGCGGGGCGATCGCCTTCATGGCCGGCTCCAGCTCCTCGTGCGCGTAAGCCTGGATCTCGGCCAAGAGCGCCTGCGGGTCGTCCGCCTCCAGACAGCGGAATTCGAACTCGAAGGTGCATTCGGCGGGCACGATGTTGAGCGCCGTGCCGCCTTCGATGACGCCGGTGTGTACGGTCGAATGCGGGACATCGTAGTCCTCGTCGAAGGGGCCTTCTTCGGCTTTGCGCGCGGCCATCTCGGCCAGGCGCGCGATCACCTTGGCCGCCGCCTCGATCGCGTTCACCCCCCGGGGCGCCAGCGCGGAATGGCGCTCGAGCCCGCGCACCCGGCAGCGGCAGGACAGCCTGCCCTTGTGCCCGACGGTCACCTTCATGTCGGTCGGCTCGCCGACGATGCAGGCCATGGGTCTGACCGGCTGGGCGGCCAGGAATTCGAGCAGCCGCGGCACGCCGAGGCACCCGACCTCCTCGTCGTAGGACAGGCAGAGGTGAATCGGGCGCTCGAGCTCGCGCGCGAGGAACTTCGGGGCATGGGCCAGCGCCACCGCGATGAACCCCTTCATGTCGCAACTGCCGCGGCCGTACAGCCGGCCGTCGCGTTCGGCCACCGTCCAGGGGTCGCCGGACCAGTCCTGGCCGTCGACCGGCACCACGTCGGTGTGGCCGGACAGCGCGATGCCGCCCTTGTCGCCCGGCCCGAGGGTGGCATAGAGGTTCGCCTTGCGCTTGTCATCGTCGTAGGTGAGGTGCGACCGGACGCCGAGGCCCGCGAGGTAGTCCCGCACGTAGTGGATCAGCTCCAGGTTGGAGTTGCGGCTGGTCGTATCGAAGGCGACCAGCCG
>JBHIDD010000246.1:0-4249 GCA_046759925.1 Kiloniellaceae bacterium | reverse complement strand
GCGATCGACTTGATCTTTCCGCCGTAGCCGCAGTCGGGCGCCGACACGCTCTTGCCGGTGAACGCGCTGCTTTGGCCTGCCAGGAACATGGCGGCCAGGACGACCGCGGCGGAACCGAACGTTTTCGGCGTGTTCATGAGCCTCATCCTCCCCTCATTCTTGTTTAGCAGCCGGCCGGGACAACAGCTTCCCGGCCGATCAGGCCACCTTAGGCCATAGCCCATATTGGACACGACGGCGGTTACCCGCACAAGGTGTTTTCTGAGACCGCGCCCGGGCCGGACTTGCCAGGTCAGGTACCAAAAAAACAGCGCACCACCGCGTCCCGAAGCAAGTCAAAGAAGCGACGTGGGCCATGCCACTTGAACGCGCGCGGCCGCCAATGGCTACGATCCGCGCCAGATGCTTACCGGCTGCCCTCGGTCATGGTCGGAGGGCACCAGGGCCGGTCCCGGCCCAGGCCGGAACCCCGCGCGCAAACATTATTCGCCGGCCGGGGCCGCCGCACCGGCCCCGGCGCGCGCCCGTTCGAATGCCGGCAGGGCCGTGTTCAGGCCCGACCGTTCGGCCTCGTCGCGCAGGCGCCGCAGCTCTTTCATCGTATCGCCGTCGCGCCGGCCCCGGCCAAAGGCCGCCAGGGCGCGCCCGGGAGGCCCCGGTCATGGTGTCCACCTTCGATGACCCGCATGTGATCGGGGCAGGGCAACATCGGCCTCGAGCTGCTCGAGGCTCTGCCCGAAATCAACGGCGTCCTGGTGCCGCTTTCCGGCGACGGCCCGATCTCCGGGATCGCGCTGGCACTCAAGTCCGCCTCGCCGAAGATTCGGGTCGTCGGGGTGTCCATGGAGCGGGGCACCGCGATGTACATGAGCCAGCGCGCGGGGTCGCCCGGTGCCGGTCGCGGAGGCGCCCAGCCTGGCGGATGCGCTCGGCGGCGGCATCGCGGCGCTGCCGGGCCGCCCGGCCGCGCCGCCGGGCGACAGGGTCGCGGTGGTGGTGAGCGGACGCAACGTGGAGATGGACGCCTTCGCCCGGGTCATCGGCGAGGATTCGGGGGCGGATGGCTCGGGGGAAGAAGAACAAGGACACCGGTTGCGAACCCGACGGACCCCGAGCTGCGCCGATGCATCGAGGCCGCCGAAGCGGCGATCGAGGTGACTGCCGACGGCTTCACGCCGCTCTTTGGAACCTTTCGAGGAAGCTGGGCAGGGCCAGCGTGCGTGGGCTATCGTCGAAGATCCGGTCCGAACGGTGCAGCCGGCAGAGGTACCGCACGTGGGGGATTCCGGTCCAGTGATCTTCGATGCTGAGCACGCGAGCCGTTTCGGTGACCTGCGTCTCGTTGATCCGGGCGAAGACGGCGCCGGTTCGAACCTCGGTCGAAGCCACGCGCCCGTCGGGGCGTCGGGGCAAGGGGCGCCATTTGCGAAACCTGATTGCCAGAGTATTCAGCACGGTGTCTCCTTGGGGTGAACGGCCGGCAACCGCTTGCGGCACGAGTCGTGTTCAATTCTACGCCCTCCGCCGCCCGGCCGGTGTGGCAAATATCGGGCATTTTGCCAAAGCAGAGCCGATCTGCGGCCATCGCGCGACGGCCCGGTTCGAAAACCGGGCGGATGCCTCGGGATGAGCGCCTCCCCGCCTAACCCGGCCACCCGGCTCGGATCTGCCGGGGGCGCGGCGTTCCTGGGCAAAGAACCACCGCGGCAAGCCGTGCCGCCGCACGCGGGATCATGAGGCGCGCGACAATCAGCCATACCGCGAAAACCTCCGGCAACGGGAACCGCGTCCCCATTGGCGACGGCTCGGGGCCGGCTGCCGCGTCGCTGGAGCCTTCCGGCGCTCACCCCAACGGCGGAAATCCGTCCACAGCGCTCGGTTTCTATTTGATATCGCGACGCGGCCAGTCGACCTTGGGGTAGACGTTGTATGGCAAGTACCACTGCGAGATGACAGCGTTCGTGTACCTGGCCACGACAATCATGTTGTGTTTATCAAGCTTACCCGCCAAGTCAATCTCGACCGGAAATTCTATGAATTCCTTCAGTTCTCCTTCAAAACGCTTTGGCCATCGCTCTGCGTAATGGCCCTCGGCAAGGTAGCGTTCCTTCCTCAATCGGCTGAATTCGAGGGTCGCGAAATCCGGATATCCGGGAACCTTCGCATCCACACCGATTTTCTCTTCCCATCCTTCCAGCAACAGGCCGTGCTTGCCCCACTGCGCGTACACCTTGACCCTGAAATTGTGGGCGTTGGCATCGGGAACGGCCTTAGCGGTGACCAGCATTTTTCCATGCCAATAGGACCACGCGTTTTCGACCTTCAGGTCCTTGGAATACTTGACCCAGATTATTTCATGATCGGCGGGGTCGTTATCGGTCAAGTAGTCGATATCGTCTTCCCATATCAGATGATATCCGAGCAGTCGCTCCGTTTTATTCGGGTGAACCGCGACGACGAGATCTTTCAGCTCGAAAGGTTCCCGCGCCGTCGTGAAGATTCGGGGCAGGAACCTTCTCGCCAAGAAAATCTGCTCTGCGGTTGGCTGCTTGGGCTTTTCCAAACGCAACACCGCCTTGTAAAGCGTCGAAGCTTCGTCAAGCCGCCGTTTCTTATGCATTTCCATGGCTTGTTTGTAGATGTGCGGGGCGTCACTCTTACGTGGAGAAACAATTAGAATATTGTCCCTGAGGTACTCCAACGGAACGACATTCGCAGCGTCCCAGCTCTTCTGAAACGACTCCAATCTCTGCGTATACTCTGTGGAGGCCCTGTTATTTCTTTCCGACACAAGCCGGCTTTCGGAAGGATTCCCCGCCGGCTGCGGGGAAAATGGGACTTTTCTGTACAAGAGCTTCTTGCTTTCCGGTGTCTCCACGAAAAGAAGCGACTTGTCGGCCCTGTGATCGTACAGCCGAATCTGAAACCGGTCCTTGAGGGTTTCGATGTCGTATTCATACTCGTGAAGCATCCGGTTAAGGACGTCTCTGAGGATGGCGATCGAGGCCTCCATTTCCGTCAGGAGGCGATTCGAGACCTTGCCCTTTCGTTTTTCTTCGGCGTCTCTGCGCTTCCGGAACTGAGCGGATTGGGGGTCCAGCAAGAGCACGTCCACCGTTCCTCCGGTCCTGAGAACCGTGATCAGATCGGCCGCGTGCCGATGGAGAATTCCGAGGGCGTTGATCCCCAATATCCGGACCCGAAAGACCTCGGGCCCCGCGAAGAGTTCTTGTTCCGCTTGAATCGTATCCCGGCGTTCCACGTGCGGGTGCTTCTGGGGTTTTGTCATGGCAGGCTACCAGAGACGGAAGTGTGGGCGACGATGGGGCGCTTCGGGGCCGGGCCTACGCGGCCGGTGGCGGGGCGTTCCGTTCCAAATCCAGTTCCACCCGGATCGGTTGGTGATCCGACGCATCGGCATCGATGCGGGCGCCGGATACCTGTTTGGCCGACCCGGCGGTGACGAGGCAACACTCACAACGGCTGGCGGTCGCCATGGCCGATTCCGGGGCCTCCGGTTTCGCGGGTCCCGGCGGAGCGACCTCGGTCCGGCCGACGGGTCGCGCGTCCTCGGCCGGGGGCGCGGGTCCCGGCCTTGGCCCCGGCATCCCGCCCGCCTCGCAATACACCGATGGCCGCCCGTCAGGGGGCGAACCTTCCGCGTTACGCCGGGTCAGGAAAACGCGGCGGGAGCCGGCCGTGATAACGTCCGCGCCACGGGCGGAAGGTTCGCAGGGCTCGTCGGACCGGTTCCGCTGCATCCGGATACAATGCGCAATGTTCGGCCGTATTGTTGGCGCGTCGCCAACGGGTCAGATGCGGTCTATGTAAAGCGGTTTACTTTCCAGTCAAGTGTTTAATCTTGTTTGGAAGTTCGCGCCGTTCAAAATTATTTTACATGGCGCCCTGGCGGGCCGCGTCCATCCCGGGCAACCGACCGAGCCGCCATCCAGGGCGGTTTTCCAGCCGACGGTTTGGTCGGCGGCTCGGCGGGCCGCTTCGCACACCACGGCAGGCACTGGCGCGCCCGGCATGGAGCCCACCTCGCCCATCGGCATGGTGTGGCACGGCAGACGCGGCACGCCGCGCGCCCCAGCCGGCGTCCGGATTCGGATCCGCACCGCACCGGGCGCTGCCCTTGGCAGAGGCGCGGCAACGAGGCGATGGCCGCCCGACCACTGGGTGCGACCACTGGGCCCGATCACTGGGATTGGGATGATTTCGATGATATGGTACGTTGTTGACCGGT
>JBHIDD010000245.1:0-4251 GCA_046759925.1 Kiloniellaceae bacterium | reverse complement strand
CGTTGATGACGAAGGTGCCGTTGGGCGTCATCAGCGGCATGTCGCCCATGTAGACATCCTGCTCCTTGATGTCGCGGATCGAGCGCGAACCGCTGTCCTCGTCGACGTCCCAAACCACCAGGCGCAGGGTGACCTTGAGCGGCGCGGCGTAGGTCATGCCGCGCTGCTGGCATTCCTCGACGTCGTATTTCGGCTCTTCCAGATCGTAGCGCATGAACTGCAGCTCGGCACGCTCGGCGAAGTCCTTGATCGGAAAAACCGACTTGAAGACTTCCTGCAGGCCGAAATCTTGGCGTTTCCCGGCCGGCACATCCCTTTGCAGGAACTGATCGTACGAGGTCTTCTGGACCTCGATCAGGTTCGGCATGCGGGTGACCTCTGGGATATGCCCGAAGTGCTTGCGGATGCGCTTGCGGCCCGTGAACGATCTCGCCATGTCCGTTACATCCTCGTTACGTCTGTTTCGGCGCCGTAGCGTCTCTCGGTCCGACCCGGCGCCGCCCGGCGCCGCGGATACCCGTCTTCGCGCCCCGATTCCTCGGCGCGGCCCCCGCGCCAGGAGAGACCTGGCCGCCCGGCGCGCGCGGCCGGTCCGGCGCACCGCAGCCGGCCCGCCGGTCGGACCTCGATGACAGCCGATCCATTCAACCGACCTGAGCTACTTGAGCTCGACCGTCGCACCAGCCTCCTCCAGCTTCTTCTTGAGTTCCTCGGCCTCGTCCTTGCCGCAGCCTTCCTTGACCGGCTTCGGCGCGCTCTCGACCAGGTCCTTGGCCTCCTTGAGGCCGAGGCCGGTGATCGCCCGGACCTCCTTGATCACGTTGATCTTCTTGTCGCCGATGGCGGCCAGGATGACGTCGAAGGAGTCCTTCTCCTCGACGACGGCTTCGGCCGCCTCGCCGCCGCCGGCCGGAGTGGCCACGGCCACGGGTACTGCGGCGGAGACGCCCCAGGTCTCCTCCAGCTTCTTGGCGAGTTCCGCGGCCTCCGTCACGGTGAGCTTGGAAAGCTCCTCGACGAGTTTGTCCAAATCGGCCATTTGTCAATCTCCTAGGCTTGAACTATCAGATTTTAGTTGAGCTCACGCGGCCTCTTCCCGAGAGCCGTAGGCGTTCAAGACGCGGGCCAGCTGGCCGGCCGGCGCCTGCATCACGCCGGCCAATTTCGTGGCCGGGGCCTGCACACAGCCGATCAGCCTGGCGCGCAATTCATCGAGCGACGGCAGGAGGGCGAGCGTCCTGATCCCCGCGGGATCAAGCTGCTCCTCGTCCAGCGCGCCGCCGACGATGGTCAGCTTGTCGTTCTTCTTGGCGAACGCGACGCAGACTTTCGCCGCGGCCACCGGATCCTCCGAAAAGGCGATCGCCGTCGGCCCGGTGAACAGCGGCTCCAGCGCCTCGAACTTCGTGCCCTGGAGCGCGCGACGCGTGAGCCGATTCTTAGTCACCCTGTAGGTGGCGCCCGCCGCCCGCATCTGGTTCCGGAGTTCGGAGACCTCGCGGACCGTCAAGCCTGTCTGATGGGTCACGACGACGAGGTGGGTCTCGCCGAAGGTGTGACGCAAAGTGGTGACCATCGCTTCTTTTTGTGCTCGGTCCACAGATCGGTTCCGCCCTGCAATGTCCGGTTCGCCGCGTCGCCGCGAGCTAACCGTCCCGTTCACACGAGGACTTCCGAGGTCAAACCCCCAAAGTCCGGTTCGCCTGTCCTGGAAGCTCAAACCTGCCGGTTCCTTATCCAGCGCATGCTGACTTCCCGTCTCATGCAGGCCCTTGTGGCTTAAGTCCGTCGGAAACTCCCAGATTTCAGAGCGCCCTTCGGACACCTGCAGTCTCGGACAGGTTGGGTCGGCGGGCCATCCCGCCGCCCCAAAAGTCCGGCTCCCCCGACCAGGCGGAGAGCGCCGGATTTCCAGTTCCTTCCCGGCCTATGCCGCGCCGGCCACGCTGCCCACCTCGACCTTCACGCCGGGGCCCATGGTCGAGGAGAGCGACACCCGCTTGATGTAGGTGCCCTTGGCCCCGCTGGGCTTGGCGCGACTGACCGCGCCGACGAATGCCTTGACGTTCTCGACCAGGGCGTCGGCAGGAAAACTCGCCTTGCCGAGGCCGGCGTGAACGATGCCGGCCTTCTCCACGCGAAACTCCACTTGGCCGCCCTTGGCCGCCTGAATCGCCGCCGCCACGTCGTTGGTCACGGTGCCCAGCTTCGGGTTCGGCATCAGCCCGCGCGGGCCGAGCAGCTTCCCCAGCCGGCCGACCACCGGCATCATGTCCGGAGTGGCGACGCAGCGCTCGAATTCCATCCTGCCGGCCTGAACCTGCTCGGCGAGGTCCTCGGCGCCGACCAGGTCCGCCCCGGCCGACTTCGCCTCGTCCGCCTTCTCGCCTCTGGCGAAAACCGCGACCCGGACCGTCTTGCCGGTGCCGTGCGGCAGGGTCACCACCCCGCGCACGTTCTGGTCCGAATGCCGCGGATCGACGCCGAGGTTCATGGCGATCTCGACCGTCTCGTCGAACTTGACTGCGGCCCGCTGCTTGACCAGCTTGACCGCCTCCTCGACCGGGTAGGCCGCGCTCCGCTCGAAGGACTCGTAGGCCTCATTGAGCCGCTTTCCCCTGCGCGCCACGGTCCCTACTCCACCACCTCGAGGCCCATCGAGCGCGCCGAGCCCATGATGATTCGGCAGGCGGCGTCGATGTCGTTTGCGTTGAGGTCCACCATCTTGGCCTCGGCGATCTCGCGGACCTGGCCCACGGTCACCGTGCCGATCGCCCCCTTGCCCGGTGTCTGACTGCCCTTCGGCAGCTTGGCCGCCCGCTTCAGGTAATAGCTGGCCGGCGCCGTCTTGGTCTCGAAGCTGAACGAGCGGTCCGAATACGCGGTGATGATCACCGGGGTCGGCATGCCCGGCTCCAGGTTCTGGGTGGCCGCGTTGAAGGCCTTGCAAAACGCCATGATATTGAGGCCGCGCTGACCCAGCGCCGGCCCGACCGGCGGCGAGGGGTTGGCCTGCCCCGCCGGGATTTCCAATTTGATGCAGCCGTCGATCTTCTTTGCCATCCACCAAGCCCTTGGTTGCGGGTCGCGCGGTGCGGCTGTGGCGAAGCTTCCGCGCGGCACGCGAACGCCCGAGCCCGGAGCCTTGCGCTACTGCTTCTCGACCTGCGAGTACTCGAGCTCGACCGGGGTCGAACGCCCGAAGATGGACACCGCCACCTTGAGCCGCGCCCGCTCCTCGTCGACGTCTTCGACATAGCCGTTGAACGAGGTAAACGGCCCGTCGGACACGCGCACCTGTTCGCCGATCTCGAAAGTGACCGAGGGCTTCGGCCGTTCCACGCCTTCCTGGACCTGATGCAGGATGCGCTCGGCCTCGGCCTGGGAAATCGGGCTCGGCCGCCCCCGGTTGCCCAGGAAGCCGGTCACCTTCGGCGTGTTCTTGACCAGGTGCCAGCTCTCGTCGTTCAAATCCATCTTGATCAGGACATAGCCCGGGAAAAACTTGCGTTCGGCGTTGACCTTTTGGCCCCGGCGCAGTTCGATCACCTCCTCGGTGGGCACCAGGATCTCCTCGAACATGTCCGACATGGCCTTTTGCCGGGCCTGCTCGCGGATCGAGTCCGCGACCTTCCGTTCGAAGCCCGAATAGACGTGGAGCACATACCAGCGCACGGCCATGGGTCAGCCCCCAATGAAGATCTGCCGGAAACCGAAGGAGAACAGCTGATCGATCAGGAAGAAGAACAGGGTGGCCAGAAACACCATGACGAACACCATGCCCGTGGTCACCGTGGTCTCCTTGCGGGTCGGCCAGGTGACCTTGGAGACCTCGCGCCGCACTTCCCGTATGAATTGACCTGGGTTGACCTTGGTCATCTGCCTGCCCTCGCCGTCAGATCCCGGCCCGCCGTCCCGGGCAGCCCGCACCCGGCCCGTCGGACCCGGCTCGACGCGCACGAACCATGGACACTATGGCTAGGCTCCAAAAGCCCGGGGGCCGGCCCGTGGCAGGAGTGGAGGGACTCGAACCCCCAACCCCCGGTTTTGGAGACCGGTGCTCTACCAGTTGAGCTACACTCCTAAAATTCCGCACGCGGCCCGCGGCGTCGTGGGGAAGCGGACCATATTCCGCACCCGGCCGGGTTTCGGCGGCCGCCGCGGCCGCGCCGCGCCTCGCGGTCGAGCCGTATCACTTAATGATTCCGGCGACCACGCCGGCGCCGACGGTGCGGCCGCCCTCGCGGATCG
>JBHIDD010000244.1:0-4252 GCA_046759925.1 Kiloniellaceae bacterium | reverse complement strand
GCTCGCCTTCTTCACCGGCCGCGACCAGAGCCAGTCCCTGACCTCGTGGTGGGCGCAACAGTTCGGCACCCCCAACTATGCCGCCCACGGGGGATTCTGCTCGGTGAACATGGCCACCGCCGGCATCTATACCATCGGCGGGTCGTTCTGGGAGTTCGGCGAACCCGACTGGGAACACACACGCTATTTCATGATGTTCGGCGTCGCCGAGGACCACGATTCCAATCCCATAAAGACCGGGCTTGGCAAACTGAAGGGCAAAGGCGTCAAGTTCGTCTCCGTCAACCCGATCCGCACCGGCTATTCGGCCATCGCCGATGAATGGATCGGCATCCGCCCCGGCACCGACGGGTTGTTCGTCCTGTCCCTGGTCCACGAATTGCTCGGCGCCGGCAAGGTGGATGTGGAATACCTCAGCCGGTATACCAACGCCGGGTGGTTGGTGATCGACGATCCGGGCGGCGCCGAGGACGGCCGTTTCGCCCGCGACGAAGACGGCAATCCGCTGTGCCGGGACGGCCGCGACGGTGCCATTGCTCCCGCTCTTGGGAGGCAAGCGGTGCCGAGCCTCAAGGGGTCGATCACCCTTCCCGACGGGCGCAGCGCCAGGCCATCGTTCCACATCCTGGCCGAACGTTACCTGGATGAGCAATACAGTCCCGACGCCGTCGCACCTCGGGTCGGGCTTACGCCCGGGACCATTCGCCGCATCGCCGCCGAGGTGGCCCATGCCGCCTTCGAGCAGGAGGTGGTCATCGAGCAGCCGTGGACCGACTGGGCCGGGCGCAGGCATGAGCGGATGATCGGCCGTCCCGTCGCCTTCCACGCCATGCGCGGCATTTCCGCCCATTCCAACGGCTTTCACACCTGCCGCGCGCTGCACATATTACAGATGCTGCTGGGCGCCATCGACTGCCCCGGCGGTCTCCGTCACAAACCGCCCTATCCCAAATCGCTCGACTCCCTTCCGCGTCCCTTCGGCCTCAAGACGGACGTCAAGCCGAACACCCCGCTGTCGGGCCCGCACCTCGGCTTCCTGAGGTCTCCGGAGGATCTGCTGGTCGACGCCGACGGCAGGCCGCAACGCATCGACCAGGCCTTTACCTGGGAAGCCCCCTTGGCCTCTCACGGCATGATGCACATGGTCATCACCAACGCATGGAAGGGGGATCCCTATCCCATCGACACCCTGTTCATGTACATGGCCAACATGGCGTGGAACTCGGCCATGAACACGGTCGACACCATCCGCATGCTGACCGACAAGGACGAGGAAACGGGCGAGTACAAGATCCCCCGGTTCATTTATTCCGACGCCTTCTACTCCGAGACCGTGGCCTACGCCGATCTGGTGCTGCCCGACACCACCTACCTCGAGCGCTTCGACTGCATCTCCCTGCTCGACCGCCCGATAAGCAACGCCGACGGCCCGGCCGACGCCATCCGCCAGCCGGTCCTCGCGCCCGACCGCGACGTGCGTCCGTTCCAGGACGTGCTGCTCGATCTCGGCGCCAGACTGGGCCTCCCCGGCATGGTCGACGAGGACGGCCGGCCCAAGTACCCCGGAGGGTACCGCGATTACATCGTCAATCATGAACGCCGCCCCGGTATCGGACCGCTCGCCGGCTGGCGCGGCGCCGGCGGAGACGAGGCCGGCCAGGGCGATCCCAATCCCGATCAGATGGACCGCTACATCGAGAACCAGTGCTTCTGGCGCCAGGAACTGGCGCCCCGGATCAAGTACTTCCGCAACGTCAACCGCGACTATCTGGCCTATGCCGTCAAGATGGGCTTCGTGGTCAACGACGAGCCGATCATTGGCCAGCTTTACAGCGAGGAGATGCAGAACTTCCGCCTCGCCGCCCAAGGCCACGGACCCGTCCAGCCCCCGGACGAGCAACGCGCCCGCATCGAAAAATACTTCGATCCCCTGCCGATCTGGTACGCCCCCTTCGAGGAGGCGGCGATCGACGGGGCGGCGTATCCCCTCCACGCGCTCACCCAGCGGCCCATGGCGATGTACCATTCCTGGGGCTCCCAGAACGCCTGGCTGAGACAGATCCACGGCGCCAACCGCCTCTATCTGAACCGCAGGACGGGCGGAAAGCTGGGGCTCGCCGAGGATGACTGGGTCTGGGTCATCAGCCGCCACGGGCGGGTCAAGGCCCAGATCAGGCTGATGGAGGGCGTCAACCCCGACACGGTCTGGACCTGGAACGCGATCGGCAAGCGGGCGGGCGCCTGGAACCTCGATCCCGGGTCGCCCGAGGCGACCAAGGGCTTCCTGCTCAACCACATCATCTCGGAGCTCCTGCCCGAACGCGAAGGCGGCTGCCGCTATTCCAACAGCGACCCGGTCACCGGCCAGGCCGCCTGGTACGATCTTAAGGTCCGGATCGAGAAGGCGGCGGCCGGCGTGACCGCGCCGTCGTTTGCCCCCTTGAAGCCGCCGCCGGGCCTGAAACCGGCCCCTTCGGTGCTCCGCTTCGGCGCCGGGTTCCGCGGCGCGTCCAAAGGAAAGTCCCGGCCGTGACCGGCCTGCCGGAAAACCCGAGCGGCCGGAAGCTGGGCCTGGTCATCGATCTCGACACCTGCGTCGGCTGTCACGCCTGCGCGGTGAGCTGCAAGGAGTGGAACACCGGCGGTTATTCGGCGCCGCTCACCGACCGCAATCCCTACGGCGACGACGCCTACGGGGTCTGGCTCAACCGGGTCCACAGCTACGAGGTGGGCGAGGGTGCCGAGGGCCTCACCGTCAACTTCCCCCGCTCCTGCCTGCATTGCGAGGCGCCGGCCTGCGTCACCGTCTGTCCCACGGGCGCCTCCTACAAGCGGGCCGAGGACGGCATCGTGCTGGTCGATCCGGACACCTGTATCGGCTGCAAGCTGTGTTCCTGGGCCTGCCCCTACGGCGCGCGGGAGTACGACGCCGACGACGGCGTGATGAAGAAGTGCACGCTCTGCGTCGACCGGATCTACAACGAGAACCTGGAGGAGGTGGACCGGGTTCCGGCTTGCGTGAAGGCCTGCCCGACCGGCGCGCGGCACTTCGGCGACCTGGGCGACCCGGAGAGCGAGGTCTCCGGGCTGGTGCGCGCGCGCGCCGGCTACGACCTGATGCCCGAGACGGGCTACCGGCCGGTCAACAAGTATCTGCCGCCCCGCGCGCGCCGGACCTCCGGTGGCGAACTCGGCGCGCCCGCCGCGCGCGGCCAGGCGCCATCCGGCGAAGGCGCCGGGCCGGGCGACGGCGACAAGTTCTTCCGCTGGGTCGACCGGGTCCTCTCGCGCTGACGAGGCCGCAAGGTGCGTCCCGCCTATTCGGTGATCGTGTTCACGACCGCCTCCGGGGCCGGTTACGGCCTGCTCGTCCTGCTCTCGCTGTTCGGCGCCTTCGGCGTCCTGCCGAGCCAGCGCTGGTTGGGGTTTACCGGCTTCGCGCTCGCCTTCTCGCTCATCACCCTCGGGCTGCTGTCCTCGGCCTATCACCTGGGCCATCCCGAACGGGCCTGGCGGGCGGTGTCCCAGTGGCGCAGCTCCTGGCTGTCGCGCGAGGGCGTGATGGCGCTGTTCACCTATCTGCCGAGCGGGCTGTTCGCCATCGGCTGGGTCTTTTTCGAGCAGGCCGGCGGCCTCTGGGGCGTCTTCGGCGCCGCCGGGGCGGCCTCGGCGCTCATCACGCTCTATTGCACCGGCATGATCTACGCCTCGCTCACCACCATCCGGCAGTGGAACAACGCTTACGTGACCCCCGGTTACCTGGTCCTGGGCCTGGCCACGGGGGCGCTTTGGCTGAACGCGCTCGCCCACCTCTTCGGGCTCGACCGACCGCTCTTCGCCTGGCTGGCGGTGGCCGGCCTGGCGCTCGGCCTCGCGGTCAAGCTCGGCTACTGGCGGTCCATCGGCGGCGGGCGGAGCGCCAGCACGCCCGAAACCGCGACCGGACTGGGACGCTTCGGCCGGGTCCGCCAGCTCGAGGCCCCGCACACCCAGGAGAACTTCGTGATGCGCGAGATGGGCTTTCAGGTCGCGCGCAGGCATGCCCTCATACTGCGCCGCACCGCGGTGCTCCTGGGCTTCGTCGTGCCGCTTGTCGCGGCGGCGGTTTCCGTGACCGGGGGCTTCTGGGGCGCGGTCCTCGCGGTCCTCGCCCTCGTTCCCGCGAGCCTCGGCGTGCTCGTCGAGCGCTGGCTGTTCTTCGCCGAGGCCCGCCACGTCGTCACCCTCTACTACGGCGCGCGCGAGGCGTGAG
>JBHIDD010000243.1:0-4302 GCA_046759925.1 Kiloniellaceae bacterium | reverse complement strand
CCGTGGAAGACGCCCGGCCGCTGGCCGCCGCGCTTAAGGCGCGCGGCCACGAGGCGCTCTCCGCGCCGATGCTCACAATCACCCCGGCGCCGGGGCTCAAAGGACCGCTGAATTTGGCGGGCGTACAGGCGCTCCTGTTCACCAGCGCCAACGGACTGCGCGCCTTCGCCGGGCTCAGCCCCGAGCGCGGCCTGCCGGCCTTCACCGTCGGCGATGCGAGCGCCGCGGCGGCGCGGGCCGCGGGCTTCGTCCGGGTCGAAGGCGCCGGCGGCGACGTGGCGGACCTCATCCGGCTGGTCGCCGCGCGCCTGGACCCCGGGGGCGGCGCGCTCTATCACGCCGCGGGGCGCAAGCTGGCCGGCGACCTCAAGGGCGCCTTGGAGGCCAGGGGCTTCACCCTGCGCCGCGCCGTGCTGTACCACGCCGAACCGGCCCGGCGGCTGTCCGGCGCGCTCTCGGCCGCGCTCGCCGAGGGCCGGCTGGACGCCGCGACTTTTTTCTCTCCTCGAACCGCCGGGACCTTTGTTAGGTTGATCGGCGAGGCCGGCCTTGGCCGGGCTTGCGCGCGGCTTGCGGCCGTGGCCCTGAGCGAGGCGGTGGCGGAGCAGCTGCGGGGGCTCGACTGGGGCGAGGTGCAGGTCGCCGAACGGCCCGACCAGGAGGCCTTGCTCGAGCGCCTGGATGCGATGGCCGGCGCTGCGGTTGAGGGACCGAATCATGGTTGCGGATAACCCGCCCGAGAACCCTGCCGCCCGGGTGCCGAAAAAAAGCCGCGCCCCCGCCGCGGGCTCGACGGCGGCGCACGGGATCATCTCGCAGTTCGGCGGCATCCGCCCGATGGCCGGCAAACTGGGGATCGCGGTCAGCACCGTCCAGGGCTGGCGCGAGCGCGGCTCGATCCCCGCCGGCCGCCGCGCCCGGATCCTGGCCGCCGCCAAGGCCCACGGCATCGAGATCGACGAGGCCGCGCTCGCCGCGAGCGAGCGCCCCGGCTCGGCCGCGGCCGAAACCCCGGCCGCGGCGGCGAAGGCGCCGGAGGCAGGGCCGGACACGAAGGCACCGGGGGAGATCGGGCCGGACGCGAAGGCGCCGGGGGAAGGGCCGGACGCGAAGGCGCCGGGGGAGACCGGGCCGCCGCCGCGGAGGGCGGGACGCACGGGGCTCCAGGCCGGCGTCGCCGGCGCCTGGCTCGGCGGGTTCATCCTGGGCGGCGTGGTTCTGGGCCTCGGCGCGGGCGGGGCGGTGATCACGCGCGATCTCTGGCTGCCCGCCGCCGAGCCGACCTTGGCGGCCGCCGGCGGCGACGCGGCCCGGCTTTCGGCCCTGGAAGCGCGGATCGCCGCGCTCGAATCGGCGCCGCTTCCCGAGGCCGTTTCCGGCGACCCGGCGGCGCTCGAGTCCCTGCGCGAGGGCGTCGCGAACCTCGACCGGACTCTCGCCGCCGAGCGCGCGCGGGCCGAGTCACTGGCGGCGCGCGTTACCGCCACCAAGAGCGATCTTGCGGCCCTGGAAGACCGCGTTGCGGCACTCGCCGCCCCGGGCGGCCTTGCCGGGGAGATGGCCGCCCTCAAGGCGCAGGTCGGGGCGCTGGCCGATCTGGAGGGCCGCGTTGCGGCGCTCGCCGAGACGAGCAGGCTTGAACATTCGGCGCGTTCGGCCGCCGCCGGCGACACGGCCCTGGTGTTCGCCGTCCTGCAACTGCGCGATGCGCTGCGCGGCTCCGGGCCATTCGCCGCCGAGTTCGAGATGTTGCGGCGCTTGGCGGCGGCACGCGAGGCCGGCGCTGCCGGCGCGGTGGCCGAACTGGTGTCGCCGCTTGCGCCGCATGCCGCGCGCGGGGTGCCCACTCTGGCGACGCTCAAGGCCGGGTTTCCGGCGGCCGCCCGCGCGATCGTCGCCCAGGGCCAGGGTGGCCCGGAGGGCGACTGGATCGACGGCATGCTGCGCCGGCTCTCCGGCCTGGTCACGGTCCGCCCGCTCGGCCCGGTCGAGGGCTTAAGCCCCGGCGCCGTGGCGGCGCGGGCCGAGGCAAAGCTGATGGCCGGCGATCTCGCCGGCGCGCTCGCCGAGCTCAAGTCCCTGAGTGGCCGGGCCGCCGAGGCGGCGGCGCCGTGGCGCGCCCGGGCCGAGGCCCGGCTGCTGGCGGAGCGGGTCCTGACCGGGCTCGGCCAAAGCATCGTCCAGCGGCTTGCTCCGGCCGGCGGCTAGTCGGACCATGGCGCGCGTCCTTTGGTTCTGCCTCAAGCTCGTGGCCCTGGTGGCGGTGGCCGTCTTACTGGCCGACTTGCCGGGCGAGGTCTCGGTCGAACTGCCGGGCTACCGCATCGACGTCATTTTCTTCGCCCTCGAATGGCCCGGCTACCGGCTCGACACCTCGGTCGGGATGCTTGCGCTGGGGCTCGGGCTCGTCGCGGCGGCGGCGGCGCTCGGCTACCGGTTCTGGCGGTTCCTTATCCGCGCGCCGGGCGATATCGGCCGGGCGGTCCAGGCCGGTCGGCGCCGGCGTGGCTACAAGGCGCTGACCCAGGGCATGGTGGCGGTCGCCGCCGGGGAGGCCGAGGAGGCGGCGCGTTGGGCCAAAAAGGCCGGCGCACTGCTCGACGAACCGCCGCTGACCATGCTGCTCTCCGCGCAGGCCGCGCAGCTCACCGGCGACGAGGCGGCGGCCAGGCGGTACTTCACCTCGATGCTGGACAGCGAGGAGACCCGGTTCCTCGGCCTGCGCGGCCTGCTGCGTCAGGCGCTGCGCGACGGCGACGACAAGGCGGCGCTCGGCTACGTGCGCCGGGCCCATGCGCTGAGGCCGCGCACGCCTTGGGTGCTGACCGCGCTGTTCGACCTCTCCGAACGCCGCGGCGATTTCAAGACCGCCGAGCGCGCCGTGAAGGAGGCGGCCCGGATCAAGGCCTTGTCCGCGGGCGAAGCCAACCGCAGGCGCGCGGTGCTTTTGCTCGAGCGCGCCATGGCGGCGCATGGCGGCGGCGACCGCGCGGCGCTCAAGGCGGCCCGCGAGGCCCTCAGGCTCGCCCCGGACCTGGTGCCGGGAGCCCTGTTCTTGGCCGAGCGCCTGGTTGCGGCGGGCCAAGGCGCCAAGGCGGCCAAGGTTCTGGAGAAGACATGGGGCCTGGCGCCGCACCCCGAACTCGCCCGCCTCTATCTGGCGGCGCGTCCGGCCGATGACGGCATCGAGCGCCTGCAGCGCCTCGGCCGGCTGACCGCGGCCGAGCCCGAGCATCCCGAAAGCCACCGGACGCTACCCCGGGCGGCGTTCGAGGCCAGGCTGTGGGGCGAGGCGCGCCGGCACCTGAAGGCGGCAGCCGCCGCCGACGGCCTCGACGGCGCCCCGAGCGAATCGATCTGCCGCCTGATGGCCGAGCTCGAGGAGGCCGAGCACGGCGATGCCGGGGCCGCGCGGGCCTGGCTGGTTCGCGCCGCCGAGGCGCCGGCGGACCCGGGCTGGGTCTGCGGCGCCTGCGGCGCGGTGGCGGATGCGTGGAGCCCGCGTTGCGGGGCGTGCGCCGCCTTCGACGCCCTGGCTTGGCGAAGGCCGCCACGGGTAGCTGGGCTCGAGACGAGACCGGAGGCGCCGGCGCAGGACGCGGCGGATGAGGCAAGCTTGCCGGCGGCGGCCGAGGCACCTGGTCCGGAGCCGGTCAAATCAGGCGGCGCGGGCCAGACGGGGAGGACCGATTTGTGAGTCATCCCGGTAAAGGGCCATGACCGCGGTCTCGGTTACACGAAGTCGGGTGAGGCCCGATTGGAACATAAAGGTGGCGCGGACGCCCCCGCCCGGGGTTCGCGCGCCGGCGTCACAAGAACTTGTGACATGAACTTGTGACATGCCGAGAAGGCGCGCTCGCCCCGCGGAGCCTTGGCGCAGCCGGGTCGGCGGGATCCGGAGCAACGGTGCGTCAAAGGGCAGAACGCGCGGGCGTTGACGGGCGAAGGTCCCGGGATTACCTTCCAGACGCGCTTCTTAAGTGCCGATGTAGCTCAGTTGGCAGAGCAACGCATTCGTAATGCGTGGGTCGGGGGTTCGAGTCCCTCCATCGGCACCGGCCCTCCGCCGCGGCGTGATAACGTCCCGCACGCCTCGCGCGGGACGATTCCATCCGGGTCTTGGCCGCGGGCCTTCGATGCCGGTGCCCGGGCGGGCGGCGATGTCAAGGCGCCCCCGGTCTCTCTCGGTCGCCTCAAAAAAAGTGACCCCGCATCGCCTTGGCACGCGGGGTTAGTTTGTTCTCCGGAAAAGAAACAGAGAACCTGCGGGAGGAGAAAAGTATTGTTACCGATATTGTTAAA
>JBHIDD010000242.1:0-4315 GCA_046759925.1 Kiloniellaceae bacterium | reverse complement strand
GAAGATCAGAGAGTCCGTCGATACAAAGCAAACAATATTCCGTTCGTGAACCCTCACCGCTAAAGCAAATCGCAATATTATCTTTGCCCGGAGGAAAGATGCTATCAGCACGACCGGGACGATCGATGAACAAAGGGGACTGATAAAGATGGACGTTGAAGAATGGTCGATATGCCGCGCGTCTGATCAGACCCCTATTGAAAGACTCTGTTTGGGCGGCGCGCTTCCTTCTCTTAGAGTCTGACTCAAAACTCCGTATGTGAAATCAAGGTCTTGCAAGACGCCGGGTGAGCATACGGATGTGTGCGACGAGGATCCACGCGACGGCGCTGGCGATGGTGGCCTCGAAATCCTTTGCCAATCGGCGGCAGCGGCCGAGCCAGGCGAAGGTGCGCTCGACGACCCAGCGCCGGGGCAGGACTTCGAAGCCGGCGGCTCTGTCGCAGCGCTTGATGACCTCGATGGTCCAGCGGCCGAGCTCGCTCAGCGCGTCCGCCAGCTTGTCGCCGGCATAGGCGCCGTCGGCGAACAGGTGGCGCAACCAAGGATAAAGGCTCCGTATCGATGCCAGCAATCCGACGGCGCCGTCCCGGTCCTGGATGTCGGCCGCGTGGACCTGCAATCCGACCAGGTGCCCCTCGGTGTCGGTGACGATGTGGCGCTTGCGCCCCTTGACCTTCTTGGCCGCGTCGAACCCGCGCGGGCCGCCGCTCTCGGTGGTCTTGACCGACTGACTGTCGATCACCCCCGCCGACGGGCTCGGCTCTCGTCCGGCCCGCTCGCGCGCCGCCATCACCAGCGCGTGGTTGATCCGCACCCAGGTGCCATCGCGCGCCCAACGGTAGAAATAATCCTGCACCGTCGAGTAGGGCGGAAACTCCTTCGGCAGTTGCCGCCATTGGCAGCCGGTCGCGGCCATGTAGAGGATCGCATCGACCACCGCGCGAAGATCGGTCGTCCGCGGCCGGCCAATCCGCTTCGGCGCCGGCATGAACGGGACGATCAGCGCCCACTCCGCGTCGGTCATATTGCTTGGGTATCGCATACCCTCTCGGCTATATTGCCGGCGAGTGATCTCATTCCAGGGCATCGTGACCTCCATCTTGTGTTCCAACAACGATGGAACCACAACCCCTTGAGATCACTCAACTCTTTTTCGGTCAGGCTCTAAGAGCCCGACTCGAAATGAATTGAGGCTTTTCAAGGTGTTGCCAGTCGGCGCATGAGGAGTTGGACGCTGGCGAGGAAGAGCCAGGCTTCGGCGCTGGCAATGGTCGCCTCGAAGTCCTTGGCCAGGCGGCGATTGCGATTGAGCCAGGCCAGGGTGCGCTCGACGACCCAACGGCGCGGCAGCACCTCGAAGCCCTTTGCGGCATCGGATCGCTTGACGATCTCGAGTGTCCAGCGACCGAGCCGCTTGAGCGCGTCGGCGAGCTTGGTCCCGGCGTAAGCGCCGTCGGCGAAGACGTGGCGCAGCCAGGGGAAGGCGGCGCGGATCGGGCCGAGCACGGCCGGCGCGCCGTCGCGGTCCTGAATGTCGGCGCCGTGCACGATTGCTGTGACCAAGAGACCGCCCGTGTCGGTGAGGATGTGGCGCTTGCGGCCTTTCACCTTCTTGCCGGCATCGAAGCCGCGTGGGCCGCCGCTTTCGCAGGTTTTCACCGACTGACTGTCGATCACCCCGGCCGAGGGACTGGCTTCGCGGCCCTCGGCGAGACGGACGCGCATCAGCAGTTCATGGTTGATCCGCTGCCAGAGGCCGTCCTCGCGCCAAGCGTAGAAGTAACGCTGGACCGTCGAGCGCGGCGGAAAGTCTTTGGGCAGCAGGCGCCAGGGACAACCGCCGCGCAGCAGATACAAAAGCGCGTTGACCACCTCGCGCAAGTCCGTCGTGCGGGGCCGGCCCAAGGGTCTGGCCGGCGGCAGCAACGGCGCGATCAGCGCCCACTCCTCATCCGTCATGTCGCTTGCGTAGCGCAGGCCATCGCGCTCATACTTCAACCGAGTGATTTCAGTCCACATGTTGTGGCTCCTCATTTGCTTCGACACAAACGAGAGAATCACAACACGCTGAAATCACTCAACTCTTTTCGGGCCGGACACTTAGATACATTCGTTTCTGCAGGGATATCGTCGGGCTATTTGTCATTATGCTGGAAAGTTGAAAAACTCTCAAATATATTAATTATTTCTCGAAAGGGATTGGGCTTAACTTTCTCCGTTGATTTAATGTATCCATATTTTAAATTTGTGCCGTCCATTCCAACAATAGCCACGAAAATATTTACAAGTTGTTTCCCTGGTATAAGTACTTTTCATGGTCACCAGAACCTTCAATGCTCCGGATGAGCGTTTGGTGCGTCTTCTCTATAAGTTTTTCTAGATCGCCTACGCCCAAAGCCGCCCTTACACGTTCTTCCTCTTTCTGAGCTTGCTTGATGAAAAGGTCCTTTAACTCGCCGAGACTTACTTAACCTCTCTTCCTCCAACATGAGGGAGTAGAGGATATGATCGCCTTCCCGGCGGTGATCATGACCCGGTCGCGGCGTGGTCAGTCGCGGCCGGCCAGCAGGCGCAACGGGGTATAGGTCAACACCACCTCGCCCTTCTGGTTGACCACCTTGTTGAGGCTGCGGACCAGGCCGCGGTTGCCCTTCGAGGTGGGGCGGACCTCGGTGATCTCGCACTCCACGTGGATGGTGTCGCCGGCGAGCACCGGCTTCTTCACGTCCAGCTCCATGTTGAGGAAGGCGAGCCCGGTCTCCTGCAGGGTCGATTGGATCAAGAGGCCTTCGGCGATGCCGAAAACCAGAGCCCCCGGCGCCACCCGGCCCTTGATGGAGGAGCCGCTCTTGAGGAACTCCACATTGGTGAACATGACCTCGACCATGCCGGTGCAGTTGACGAAGTTGACGATATCCGCCTCGGTCACGGTGCGACCCACGGTCTTGAACTGGAAGCCGACCTCGAGATCGTTCCAGTAGAACCCAACACCCATGGTTTTCATGACTGTTCATCCCCTTGCAGGGTGGCGCCACTTTGCATCAGGGCGGCGATCTCGGAGGCGCTCAGTCCGGCCTCCTTGAGAATCTCGACGCTGTGCTGGCCGAGCCGGGGGGCCAGCCGGCGGATGTCGCCCGGCGACCTCGACATGCCGACGGGCACATCCGTCATGCGCACCATTCCCTCGCTTTCATGGTCCATCAACCGCCAAAACTCGACCGCCTCCAGATGCGGGTCATGGGGCAGATCCTCGGGCCCGTTGACGGTCATCGCCGGAACGTGGGCGGCATCCAACAGGGCCAGCCATTCGGCGGTGGTCCGGGTAGCCAGGATGGGGGTGAGCTCGGCGCACAGCGCGTCGATGTTCTCCAGCCGCTTCGAGATACTGGCGAACCGGGAGTCCGCCGCCAGCTCCGGGCGCCCGGCCAGCTCGACCAGGTTGCTCCACTGCCGGTCGGTGAACGGCAGCACCCCGATATGGCCGTCCTTGGTGGCGTAAGGCCGACGGCTCGGCGACAGGGTGCGGGGGTAGCCCGCCGCGCTCAGCGGCGGCTCGAAGGTTTGCCCAAACAGATGCTCCACCATGGCGAAGGCGACCATGGACTCGAACATGGGCACCTCGATGGCCTGTCCGGCGCCGGTACGCTCACGGTGGAACAAGGCCATGGAGATGGCATAGACCACAAACAGCGCCACGGTCTTGTCGGCAATGGCCGAGGTCACGTATCGCGGCGCGTCGGCGAACTTGCCTTGCAGTGCCGCCATGCCAGAGCCTGCCTGGATGATGTCGTCATACGCCGTCTTGCGTCGATAGGGACCGGCCTGCCGAAAACCGTAGGCGCCGCAATAGATGATATCCGGGCGGACCTTGGCCAGATCCTCGTAGGTCAGTTCCAACCTGGCGATGGCCTGGGGCCGCATGTTGTGGACGAAGACGTCCGCCGTCGACGCCAGTTCGAGCAACGCCCGCCTGGCCGCGGTCTGCTTCAGGTCTAAAACGACGCTGCGCTTGTTGCGGTTTATGGTGAGGAACAATGCCGCCATCCCGGGATTGCGATTGGGCCCGATGTTTCGGGCCGCGTCGCCTCCCGGCGCCTCGACCTTGATCACGTCCGCCCCCATGTCGCCGAGGATTTGGGTGGCCATGGGGCCGAGCAGCACCGAGGTGAGATCGAGGACGCGAATACCTTCGAGCGGGCCGGTCATCGAGGTCCCTCCGGCGGCCACTCGCGTTCCATCCGTCGAAGCGGCACCGCCCCACGCCCCCTCCCGGCCACCCCGAGCATAGGATCACGTGGGTGGCCGGGAGGGG
>JBHIDD010000241.1:0-4398 GCA_046759925.1 Kiloniellaceae bacterium | reverse complement strand
AACGCCCGGCGACAACGCTATACCGTCGTTCGACTGCATGACCGCGTGATCGTGACATGACCGAATCGCGCCCCGAACACGGTGCAGCCCGGCAGGGCCGGCGGCTCATGATCATCCACAATCCCGCCGCCGGCTCGCACGGCGGCCGATTCGCCGAGACGACGATGCGGCTGGCGGAACTCGGCTGCCGCCTCGAGGTGCGACGAACCGGCGCCCACGGCGATGCGGAGGACCTGGCCCGGGAAGCCGCCGGTTGCGACCTCGTGGTTGCGGCCGGCGGCGACGGCACGATCAACGAGGTAATCAACGGCCTGGTGGCGGCCGGCGCCGGGCTGCCGCTGGCGATCCTGCCGCTGGGCACCGCCAACGTGCTCGCCGCCGAGATCGGACTCGACCTAAATCCCGCCGCGCTTGCCAAGGTGATCGCCAGGGGTGCGCCCCGGCCGGTGTGCCTCGGCCGGCTCAGCGCCGGGCAGGGCGCGGGACGGCTGTTCGCGATGATGGCGGGCGCCGGCTTCGATGCCCATGCGGTGGCCGGGGTGAACCTTGCGCTGAAGCGGGTCTTCGGCAAGCTCGCCTACGCCGCCGAGGTCCTGCGCCAGCTCGCGGTCTTTCCCTTCCCGCGCTACCGGGTCGTCGTGGACGGCGAGGCTTTCGACGCGGCCTCGGTCGTGGCCGCCAAGGGCCGCTATTACGCCGGGCGCTATGTCCTGGCGCCGGAGGCCAGACTCGAGGACCCGCGCCTGCACGTCTGTATCTTTGGGCGCGGCGGGCGCTGGGCGGCGCTGCGCTATGGCCTGGCGATGGAAATGCGGCGGTTGGACGCCGCGCCCGGCTACCGGATCGTCCCGGGCCGCGTCGTCGCCATCGAAGGCCCGGCGGGCGATCCCCTGCAGGCCGACGGCGACATCGTCGGGCGGCTGCCGGTCGAGATCGAGATTGTGCCGGACGCGTTGAGATTGGTGACGCCGATTGGGCCTCCTGTTTCGACCCGCTCAACATGAGGCCCTTTTTCTGAACGCTACGCCCTCATCCTGAGCGTGTCGAAGGATGAGGGTCGAAAAGCACCTAATTTCCCGCCACCGTCATGCCGTCGACCCGCAACGTCGGCGCGTTGGTGCCGTAGCGGAACTCCAGGTCATCGGCCGGGGTGAGGTTGCGGTACATGTCCTTGAGGTTGCCGGCCACGGTGACTTCGCTGACCGGATGGGCCATCTCGCCGTTTTCGATCCAGAAGCCGGCCGCGCCTCGGCTGTAGTCGCCGGTGACCGCGTTCACCCCCATGCCCATCATCTCGGTGACGTAGAGGCCCTGGCCGATGTCCGCCATCAGCTCGGCAGGCGCGAGCGGCCCCGGCTCCATGTAAAGGTTGGAGGCCGCGGGCGCGGGCGGGCCGGAGGGGCCGCGCGCGGCGTGGCCGGTACTGGCCATGCCGAGCTGCCGGGCGGAGCTCAGGCTCAAAATCCAGGTTTCCAGCCGCCCGTCGTCGACCACCTTGCGCCGCGCGTTGGCCAGGCCCTCGCCGTCGAAGGGCTTGGAGCGCAGGCCGCGCGGCCGGTGCGGGTCGTCGACGATGGTCACCCCCTTGGCAAAGACCGCCTCGCCCAGCTTGTCTTTCAGGAAACTCGTGCCGCGGGCCACCGCCGGGCCGGAGATCGCGCCGGCCAGGTGACGCAGAAGGCCGCCGGCAACCCGCGGGTCGAAGACCACGGTGAGCTTGCCGGTTTTGGGCTTGCGCGGGCCCAGGCGCTTGACCGCCCTCTCGCCGGCCCGGCGGCCGATGAGCTCCGGGTCCTCCAGCTCGGCGCCATAGACCGCGCTTACGAAGTCGTAGTCGCGCTCCATGCCCAGGCCCTCGCCGGCCAGCACCGAGACGCCCATCGAGTGGCGCGAGATCGCATAGCCGCCGGCGAAGCCGTTGGAGGCGGCGAGCGCAATGCGGGTGAGGGTCCAGCCCGCCTCCGCGCCCTCGGAGTTGGTCACCCCGGGCACCGCACGGGCGGCGTCCTCGCAGGCCTTGGCCCTTTCGATCAGGGCCCCGGGCGCGGGCTCCGCCCCGTCGCATATGTCGAGCGCCGGGATGTCGCCGGCCAGCTGTTCCGGCGCGGCCAGCCCGCAGTAAGGGTCCTCCGGCACCGTGCGGGCCATGGCGACGGCGCGCGCCACGAGCTCGTCCAGGGCTTGCGCCGACAGGTCGGTCGAGGACACGATCGCCTGGCGCCGCCCGAGGAAGACCCGCAGGCCCAGATCCCGGCTTTCCTCGCGCTCCAGGCGCTCGAGCGCGCCCAGGCGCTGGGCGTGCGACAGGGCGACCGAATCGAAGATCACCGCATCGCCGGCATCGGCCCCGGCGGCCTTGGCCTTGGATAGCAGGCCGTCGAGCAGGTCGAGGTCTTTGCCGTCAGGGGTCATGTGAACGCTCCGGAAAAACAAAGGGGCGGGAACCTGTCCCTTATATCGAGACCTGTCCCTTATATAAGATGGCGCGGGCGCCGCCCCCAGCGCGGCTTGGCTGCGCGGCGGGACGTAGCGCATGTCGGGCCGCGGGCGGCAGCGCCGGCCTTCCCCCAGCCACCAGGAACACGCCGCAAACGGGACGTTCGGGGAACATGGGCCACATATGGCTTAAATTGGGCCGTTTTGGCAAACCCGTTGCTTGCGGCGTTGGTCACAATGACCGGGAGGAGACGAGCGATGATGTACGAACATCTCGGCATGCGCCCCGAGGTCGATCCATCGAGCCGCGTCGCGCCCAGTGCGATCCTGTGCGGGGAGGTGAAGGTTGGCCCAAACTGCTCGATCGGCTTCGGCGCTGTCCTCACTGCGGAGAGCGGCCCGATCACGATCGGCGCCAACTGCGTCATCATGGACACGGCGGTCATCCGGGGCGTGCGCGGGAATCCGGTCTTTGTCGGCGACAACGTTCTCGTCGGTCCACGCGCCTATCTCGCCGGCTGTATGATCGAAGACAATTCTTTCCTGGCGACGGGCGCGACCGTGTTCAACGGCGCTCGGGTCGGCGGGCGCGCCGAAGTGCGCGTCAACGGCATCGTCCATCTGCGCACGGTTCTGCCGCCGGACTCGGTCGTTCCGCTCAACTGGATCGCGGTCGGCGATCCGGCGGCGATTTTGCCGCCGGAGGCGCACGAGCGGATCTGGGCCATCCAGAAGCCGCTCGATTTTCCGAAGTACGTCTTCGGCGTCGAGCGGCCGGCCGAGGGTGAGAGCTTCATGCCGGACGTGATGCCACGCTACGCCGCCAGGCTGCGGCGACATATGGCCGACAAGCCGGTGCCTTAAGAAGCCGTCCTCACTTCAAGATCGGCTTGCCGGGCCCGGGCAGGCCGAGGTCGGGCCACATGCGGGTGACCTTGTCGACGACGTCGTCGTCCATCCGGATCTTCTTGCCCCACGCGCGCCTGGTCTCGGGCGGCCACTTGTTGGTGGCATCGAGGCCGATCTTGGAGCCCAGCCCGCTTTCCGGCGAGGCGAAGTCCAGATAATCGATCGGGGTTGCCTCGATAAGCGTGATGTCGCGCTTGGGGTCCATCCGGGTCGCGACCGCCCAGATAACCTCCTTCCAGTCGCGCACGTCGATGTCGTCGTCCACCACGATCACCCATTTCGTGTACATGAACTGGGTGAGCGAGGCCCAGATCGCCATCATCACCCGCTTGGCGTGGCCCGGATAGGCTTTCTTGATGGAGACCACGGCGATGCGGTAGCTGCAGCCCTCGGGCGGCAGCCAGAAATCGACGATCTCGGGGAACTGCTGCTGGATGAGGGGCACGAAGACGTCGTTCAAGGCCGCGCCCAGGATCGAGGGCTCGTCCGGCGGCTTGCCGGTGAAGGTCGAGAGGTAGATCGGGCGCCGCCGCCGGGTGATCGCGGTCACCGTGAAGACCGGGAAGGGCTCGACCGAATTATAATATCCGGTGTGGTCGCCATAGGGGCCCTCGTCGCGGGTCTCGTCGAGCGAGACCAGGCCCTCGATCACGATCTCGGCCCGGGCCGGGACCTTGAGCGGCACGGTCCTGCACCGGATGAGCTCGACCGGTGTCCCGCGCAGCAGCCCGGCGAAGCGGTATTCGGAGAGCGTCTCGGGCACCGGGGTGACCGCCGCGATCATGGTCCCCGGATCGGCGCCGATCACCGCGGCGGCCGGCAGGGGCTCGCTCCGCACCTGCTTCCAGCGGGCGTGGTGCCGCGCCCCGCCGCGGTGCTTCAGCCAGCGCATCAGCGTCCGGTCCTTAGCCAGCACCTGCATGCGGTAGATGCCGAGGTTGAAGTCGTCCTCTTTCTGCCCGTCCTTTGCCCCGGCGCTCGGGCCCTTGGTCACGACGAGCGGCCAGGTGATGAGCGGCGCCGGCTCGCCCGGCCAGCAGGTCTGGACCGGCA
>JBHIDD010000240.1:0-4449 GCA_046759925.1 Kiloniellaceae bacterium | reverse complement strand
CATGCGCGTTGCCTCAGCGCAGCTCGACCGCGTAGTCCGCGGTCGGCGGGGTGCGCTCGATCACGCCTTGGGCGATCAGGAACGCCGCGAAGCGCTCGTAGCGGCCGCGGTCGAGGGCCGCGGGCCGGAGCGCGAAGCGGGGCAGCGTATCGCGCCAGGCGCGGCGGTTCAGCTCGTCGTCGAGCCCCTTCCTGTGGCCGGCGAAGAGGGCCCAGCTGTCCGCCGGGTGATTGATCAGGTACTGGACGCCGCGCTCGACCGCGCGCAGCACCTTCGGCAGCCGCGGGTCGTCGAGCCGCGCGCGGTTGGCGACCAGGATCAGCTCGTCGTAGGGCGGCACGCCTTCCTCCTCGACGTAGAAGGCGCGGCCCCTGCGGCCCTCGATGGCAAGCTGGTTGAGCTCGAAGTTGCGATAGGCGCCGATGACCGCGTCGACCCGGCCGGACAGGAGCGCCGGGCTGAGCGAAAAGTTCACGTTGACCAGCTCGATGTCGTCGAGGCCGAGGCCGTGGCGCGCCAGCATGGCCTGCAAGACCGCATCCTCGAAGCCGCCGACCGAATAGCCCACCTTTCGGCCCTTCAGATCGGCGATCGACTCGACCGGACCGTCCGCCAGCACCAGGACAGTGTTGAGCGGCGTGGCGATGAGCGTCCCGATGCGCACCAGCGGCAGCCCCGCCGCGGCCTGGATGTGCAGCTGGGGCTGATAGGACACCGCCAGGTCCGCCTTGCCGGCGGCGACCAGCTTGGGCGGATCGTTGGGATCGGCCGGTTCGACCAGGTCCACCTCCAGACCCTCGTCCGCGAAAAAGCCTTTTTCCAGGGCCACGACGAGCGGCCCGTGGTCGGGGTTGAGGAACCAGTCGAGAAGGATCGTGAGCTTCTCGGCGCGCGCCGCAAGCGGCGCGAGCGCGACCATGAGACCGAACAGCAGCGCGGCGATGCCACGCGACAAGCGAAGCCGGATGGCCATGGACGGACCTCCTTCGGCAGCGAGGTTCGCGGAGATCCGGAGGGCTGACGGGAGACGGTCTGAGCGAAAACCTTGGCGCCGTTCCGTTCCCTGCGCCGGCATTACCCGGATCAGGTTCAAAGGGTCACCGCCGCGCACCGAGGCGCGACGTTCTCTCAGCCCGTTCGGGGCTCCCCTAGGAACCGGGCGATGATGATGAGCCGCCTGGCCCGAGTCAAGGCGCAGGGCAAGCGTTGTGCGCCGCGATTCCCGCGATCGGCGCGCCCTGTAGGCATGGCGCGGGAGAAAGGGGTAAAAAAGACGATCGCACCGACAAGATACGGCAAATCGGAGGCCGCGCATGGCTCGTGCCGCTTCGCCCAGCTGGCCGGAGGACATCTTCGATGCCCTGATGGCCCACGACGTCCGGCAGGTCGCCTACGTGCCGGATGCCGGGCACGCGGAATTGATCGACCGCTGCGCCGCGGAGCCCGGCATGGCGATGGTGCCGCTCACCACGGAGCAAGAAGGCGTCGCCCTGCTCGCCGGGGCCTGGCTGGGCGGTCAGCGCGGCGTGCTTCTCATGCAAAGCAGCGGGGTCGGGAACTGCCTCAATATGCTGACCCTCACCCGGACCTGCCGGTTTCCCCTGCTCATGCTGGTCACCATGCGGGGCCAGTGGGGCGAGTTCAATCCCTGGCAGGTGCCCATGGGCCGGATCGCCGATCGGGCGCTCGGCCTTGCGGATGCGATCGTCTTTCCCGTCGACGCCGCCGCCGATCTGGGCCAGACCGTGACCGCGGCCGGGCGGATGGCCTTCGAGGGACCGGCGATTACGGCGGTCCTGATCTCCCAGCGCCTGGCCGGCGTCAAGACCTTCGACAGGTGAACCATGATGTCGAGGCGGAGCGAACGCTACCCGTTGCGGCGCCGCGAGGTCGTCGCGAAGATCCTGGAGGACCGCGGCGAACTGCTCGTCGTCAGCGGTCTCGGCGCGCCCAGTTGGGACGTGGCGGCGACCGGCGACGATCCCAGGACCTTCCCGATGTGGGGCGCCATGGGCGGGGCGGCGATGGTCGGCCTGGGTCTCGCGCTGGCCCAGCCCGCGGCCCGCGTCCTGGTGGTGACCGGCGACGGCGAGATGTTGATGGGACTGGGCGCGCTGGCGACCGTCGCGGCCATGCGGCCGACCAACCTGGCCGTCGTCGTGCTCGACAACGAACGCTATGGCGAGACCGGCATGCAGGCCAGCCATACGGCGGGCCACGCCGACCTGGCCGCGATGGCGGCGGGCGCCGGCATTCCCGTGACCGGGACCGTGCGCGACCAGGCAGGGCTCAGGGCCGCGATTCCGCGAATCCGGAGCGCCAGGGGGCCGGTCTTCTTCGCCATAAAGATCCGCGCCGAGGACTCTCCGCTGGTCCTGCCGCCGAAGGACGGGGCCTATCTGAAGGACCGCTTCCGGAGCGCGCTGCTCGGCCCGGCCGCCGCCGGCCAGGCGTGACGAAAAGTGCGGCTTTGTCCTGCCCCCGCGCTTCGACAGGCTCGGCACCAGGGCTTGCGGGCACACGCGATACGGCGGTTTTTCGGCGGGTCGAAAAGACGGGGACCGGCCTGCGCGTGGTGCAGGCCGAGGCCGGTCGGTAAGACCAGTGAAATTACCTAGGATCCCCGGAGGAGTGCGCGCTTGGAACGCTGTTATGACGTCGCGATCGCCGGCGGCGGGGTGATCGGCAGCGCGGTCGCCTATTTCCTTGCGGCGGAGGCCGCCTTCGACGGCTCGGTCGTGGTGGTCGAACGGGACCCGAGCTACGAGTCCTGCGCCACGACCCGGTCCTGGGGCGGCATCCGCCAGCAGTTCTCGACCCCGGAGAACGTCCGGATGTCGCTCTTCGGCGCGGATTTCGTCAAGCGCGCGGCGGCGCTGCTGTCGGTCGAGGGGGCGGCGCCGGATCTCGGCTTCCGGGAACGGGGTTACCTCTTTCTGGCGCGCGAGGCGGGGCTTGCGACGCTGGAACGCAATGGCCGGCTGCAACGTTCGCTCGGCGCCAAGGTGGCGGTCCTGCCGCCGGACGCGCTCAAGAGGCGCTTTTCCTGGCTCGAGGTGGGCGACCTGGCCGGCGGCGCCCTCGGGCTGGAGAACGAGGGCTGGTTTGACCCGAGCGCGCTGCTCCACGGCCTGCGCCGCAAGGCCCGGGCGCTCGGCGCCGTCTACCTGACGGACGAGGTCGTCGGGATCGGGCTTCGGCGCGGCCGGGTGGAAAGCCTGCGCCTGCGCGCCGGCGGGAGGCTCGGCTGCCGGGTCCTGGTGAACGCGGCCGGACCCCAGGCCGGCCGGCTCGCCCGCCTGGCCGGCGCGGCGCTGCCCGTCTGCCCGCGCAAGCGCACGACCTTCGTCTTCGATTGCAAGCCAACATTTCCGGACATGCCGCTCATCATCGACATCAGCGGCGTCGCGGTGCGGCCGGAGGGTGCGCATTACATCGCCATCGTATCCCCGCCCGAGGATCGGGACCGCGATGCGGACGATCTGGATCTGGAGCCCGAATACGCCTTGTTCGACGAAGTGATCTGGCCCGCGCTCGCGCACCGGGTGCCGGCCTTCGAGGCGATCAAGCTGACCGGCGCCTGGGCCGGGCACTACGATTACAACACCTTCGACCGCAACGCGATCCTGGGTCGCCATCCGGAGATCGAGGGGCTTTTGTTCTGCAACGGCTTCAGCGGGCACGGGCTGCAGCAGGCCCCGGCGGCCGGCCGCGCCATCGCGGAGCTGATCGTCTTCGGCGCCTATCGGAGCCTGGACCTGGCGAATCTGTCCTACGCGCGGGTGCTGGAAGGCCGGCCGGTCAGGGAAACCAACGTCGTCTGACCGCGCCGCCGCCGGCGCGATCTGCGTGGAGGCTTAGACATCGCTTCGGCGGTTAGGCTGTGTTAGGAAATGCCGTGTTAGAGAATCCCCATGCACAACTTCCTCGACTTCGAAAAACCGATTGCGGAACTCGAGGGCAAGATCGAGGAGCTCCGCCACCTCTCCGACGATGGCCAGATCAACATCGCGGAAGAGGTCGCCAAGCTGCAAAGCAAGGCGGACCGGCTGCTGCGCCAGAGCTACGCCAAGCTCACGCCCTGGCAGAAGACGCAGGTCGCGCGCCACCCGGACCGGCCGCATTTCTTCGATTACGTCGCCAATCTGGTCGCGGACTTCTCGCCGCTGGCCGGCGACAGGCTCTATGCCGACGACCGGGCGGTCATCGGCGGGCTCGGCCGCTTCCGCGGCTACTCGACGGTCGTGATCGGCCATGAGAAGGGCGCCGATACCTCGAGCCGCGTGCGCCATAACTTCGGCATGGCGCGGCCCGAGGGCTACCGCAAGGCGCGCCGTCTGATGCGCCTGGCCGACCGCTTCGGGCTGCCGGTGATCACCCTGGTCGATACCGCCGGCGCCTACCCCGGCGTCGGCGCCGAGGAGCGCGGCCAGGCCGAGGCGATCGCGC
>JBHIDD010000239.1:0-4462 GCA_046759925.1 Kiloniellaceae bacterium | reverse complement strand
CAAGCGTTGGAACCCTACGTTCAACCGCGGGAACAGAGGTAGTTCATGGAAAACCAAGCGGTCGACACCCTCGCGCTGGGGGGCTCGGTCCCTTACGACCTGACCGTCTGGGGCTTGTTCTTCGAAGCCGATGTCGTCGTCAAGCTCGTCCTGATCATTCTCTTGATCGCCTCGTTCTGGACCTGGGCGATCATCTTCGAGAAGGGCCTGCGGATGCGCCGGATGCGGGCCCACGCGGAGGACTTCGAGGAGGCCTTCTGGTCCGGCGGTTCGCTCGAGGATCTCTATGATCGGATCGACGATACGCCGCGCGATCCCATGTCCTCGCTTTTCGTCTCGGCGATGCGCGAATGGCGGCGCTCCTCGGCCCACGGCATGACCGGCAGCGACCGGTCGAAGGCCGGCCTGCAGCAACGCGTCGAGCGGGTCATGCAGATCACACTGGGCCGCGAGATGGAGCGTTTGGAGCGGCACATGGTCTTCCTCGCCTCGGTCGGCTCGGCGGCGCCCTTCGTCGGCCTGTTCGGCACGGTCTGGGGGATCATGAACTCCTTCACCTCGATCGCTGCCTCCGAGAACACCAGCCTGGTGGTGGTCGCCCCCGGCATCGCCGAGGCGCTCTTCGCCACAGCCCTGGGCCTGGTCGCGGCGATTCCCGCCGTCGTCGGCTTCAACAAGCTGTCGAATGATCTCGGGCGCTATGCCGGCCGGCTCGAAGCTTTCGCCGGCGAATTCGGCGCGATCCTGTCACGCCAACTGGAGGAGAAGCCTTAAGCCATGGCCGGTGAATTCTTGAGCAGGAACGGCGGGGTGGGGCAGCGGCGCCGGACGTACCGGCCGCTCAGCGAGATCAACGTTACCCCCTTCGTCGATGTCATGCTGGTGCTGCTGATCGTGTTCATGATTACGGCGCCGTTGCTCACCGTGGGCGTGCCGGTCGATCTGCCGAAGACCAAGGCGAAATCGATCGCCGAGCCGGTGGAGCCGCTGGTCATCTCGGTCAACGCCGAGGGCCAGCTCTTCATCCAGGATACCGAGGTCGAACTCGAAAACCTGGTGCCGCGTCTCACCGCGATCACCGAAAACAGGCCCGATACCCGCATCTACGTGCGCGGTGACCGGAACATCAACTACGGCCGCGTCATGGAGGTGATGGGCACGGTCAACATCGCCGGGTTCAGCCGCGTGGCGCTGGTCGCCGAGCTGCCGCGCGGTTACCTCGCCAAGGCCCGCAAGAAAAGCAAAGGCGGCGGGGAACAGTAGCAGGGCAACGGCTCGAGCATGGGTGACGTGGCTATCCTTTCAGGCATCTCGCACGCCGTCGGGAGCCGGCTCGGCTCGGGCCTGCGCGAGGGCGCGGTCCTTTCCGGCCTGCTTCACACCCTGGTCATGGCGGTCCTGATCTTCGGCTTGCCGGTGGTCGTCGAGCCGCCGACAGATACGGTGATTCCGATCGAGATGGTGGTGCTCGAGGAGGAACCGGCGCCGGAACCCGAGCCCGAACCGAAACCCGAACCGGTGGCCGAGGAACCGCCGCCGAAGCCCGAACCGCCCACCCCGGAGGCCAAGCCGCCGCCGCCGGAACCGGAGCCCGAACCGGAGCCCGCGCCGCCCCCGCCCGAGGCGAAGCCGGAGCCAAAGAAAGAGATCGTCCAGCCGTTGCCGCCGAAACCGCGCCGCAGGCCGCAAATCAAGCTGGCGAAACCGAAGCAGCCGGAAAAACGGCCGGATCAGCTCACCTCGATCCTGCGCAACGTGGAGAAGATGAAGGATGCGCCTCGGCCGCGGCGCGAACAGACCGCCAAGGCAGAACCCCGGGGGACATCGTATTCGGCCAGCGCCTTCGAGCGGAACGAAATGGTCCACGCCATCCAACGACAGTTGTTCCGTTGCTGGCGACTTGATCCGGGCGCGCGCGATGCGCACGATCTGGTCGTGGAAATCCGGGTCACCCTCAATCCGGACGGCTCGGTTCGCAACGCGAACATTGTGGATATCGTCCGGACGGTTCAGGATTCCTACTTCCGCAGCGCCGCGGAAAACGCCCGCCGGGCCATTCTGACCTGTAGCCCGTTCCAGTTGCCGCCGAAGAAGTACAATATTTGGCGGCAACTCACGCTACGTTTCAATCCTCGAGAGATGTTCGGAACATGAGGAACGCCGTGTTTGTCCATGGGAAGCTGATCATTCTTGTCGTGGCCGCCGGGATCCTGGCCGCCGCGCCCGCCCGCGCCGAACTGGTCGTCGACATCACCCGTGGCTTCGTCGAGCCGTTGCCGATTGCCGTGACCCGGTTCTTCGGTGAGGCACCGGACGAGACGAGGATCGGGCGCGATGTCGCCGGGGTCATCGCTGACAACCTGGAGCGCAGCGGCCTGTTCCGGCCGATCGACCAGGGCGCCTTCATCCAGGACCCGGCCACCCTGCGCGCCGGCCCCCGTTTCGGTGACTGGCGCCTGATCAACGCCCAGGCGCTGATCAGCGGCAGCGCCCAGCTCCAGGCCGACGGGCGGCTCCGGGTCGAGTTTCGCTTGTGGGACGTCTTTGCCGAAAACCAGATGACCGGCTTGGCCTACTTCACGACGCCGTCCAACTGGCGCCGGGTGGCCCATATCATCTCGGACGCCATCTACAAGCGCCTGACCGGCGAGGACGGCTACTTCGACACCCGGATCGTCTACATCGCGGAAAGCGGGCCGCAGAACCGCCGGGTCAAGCGCCTGTCGATCATGGATCAGGATGGCAACAACCACCGCTTCCTGACCGACGGCGGCTCCCTGGTCCTGACCCCGCGCTTCTCGCCGACGACGCAGGAGATCACCTATCTCTCCTATATCGGCGATACGCCGCGGGTTTACCTGTTCAACCTGAACACCGGTCAGCAGGAGGTGCTCGGCGACTTCCCGGGCATGACCTTTGCGCCGCGGTTCTCGCCGGACGGCAACAAAGTGATCATGAGCCTGGCGCGGCAGGGCAACTCCGAGATCTACACGATGGATCTGCGCACCCGGGAGGTCACCCGTTTGACCAATCATCCGGCGATCGACACTTCGCCGTCGTATTCGCCGGACGCTAAGGAGATCGTGTTCAACTCCGATCGGGGCGGCAGCCAGCAACTCTATGTGATGTCGGACGACGGCAGCAACGTCAGGCGCATTACCTTCAGCAAGGGCCGCTACGCCACCCCGGTGTGGTCGCCGCGCGGCGATCTGATCGCCTTTACCCGAATCCATCAGGGCGAGTTCTTTATCGGGGTGATGCGCCCGGATGGCACCGGCGAGCGGATGCTGACCAAGGGGTTTCTGGTCGAAGGCCCGACCTGGGCGCCCAATGGACGGGTCTTGTCCTTCTACCGTCAGACCAGAGCCGATCGCCGCGGGCGCGTGACCTCGAAGCTCTACACGATCGATCTGACCGGCTTCAACGAGCGCGAGGTGATAACGCCGATCGACGGGTCCGATCCGGCGTGGTCCCCCTTGATTCCCTAGGGGGCCGTCGGTATATTCTGCCCGGCTTTGCTAGCAGGAAGCTAGCTCTCCGGGCGTTATCCTTGTATCGTAAGGGTGGCCTCGCTATTACCAGTGGTAGGTCAACCCAATCTCCACCCGAAATCTGGGTATTCTCGCGAGGGGACCACATGCACTTTAAGTTCCTCACAGTCTTTGCGATCGCCTTCCTGCTGGCTGCCTGCGGCACTGCTAAAGAGGAGTCCGGGGCGGCCATGGGCGGTGGTGAGACCGCCACGCCTTCGACGGCGACCGTGCCATCGCCCATTTCCGGTCCGCTCCCCGGGTCGCAAGAACATCTGGTGGTCAATGTCGGCGACCGGGTCTTCTTCGACTTCGATAAGAGCGACCTCAAGGCAGAAGCCCGCGCCACCATCGAGGCCTTGGCGGTTTGGATGAACAACTATCCTGCGGTCACGATCACCATCGAGGGCCACGCCGACGAGCGCGGCACGCGCGACTACAACCTCGCCCTCGGCGAACGGCGTGCGAACGCGGTGCGCGACTATCTGGTCGCGCTCGGCGTCGATCCCAATCGGCTCTCCACCATCAGCTACGGCAAGGAACGCCCGGCCGTCCTCGGATCCAACGAGGAGGCCTGGGCCCAGAACCGCCGTGGTGTGTTTGCCGTAAACTAGGGCGGCCACGGAACGTCGAATCTGGTTTTTCCTGTCCCTTCGCGATGGGCGCGGGGCCGGGCGACATATGCCGAACTTCGCGCGGATGTCTTGCGGATGCATGGCGCGGTCGCCGGGCCAGGATCGCGGCTTCGGCCGTCGTGCGCGCCATAATTCTGACAAGAATGTCCATCAACTAGGTCGGCGATGCCCGTCCCGCGCCGGGACATGAGCGGAGGTTGAGTGATGACCGTGCCATTCCGCCGATTCCTTGATCGTTCGTGGCGCGCCGGCCTGGCCGCCAGAGGCATGGGCCTGGCGATCCCGCTCTTGGTGGCC
>JBHIDD010000238.1:0-4463 GCA_046759925.1 Kiloniellaceae bacterium | reverse complement strand
CGGCGCGAGCCGCCCGATCGGCCGGCCGAGCGCCCGGGCGCCGCCGCCAAGCGCCCCCCGGTAGAGCAGCGCGCCGACCGAAGGCGCAGCCGCGCCGCCGGCCAGCAGATTGCGCCGCCGGTGAATCAGCCGCTGGCCGTATTCCAGCCAGCGCAGTTCCTCGATCGGGCTGACCGAGACGTGGCTGTCGGAACCGATGCCGAAGGCGCCGCCCGCGGCCAAATACGCCGGGGCCGGAAAGACGCCGTCGCCCAGATTGGCCTCGGTGGTCGGGCATAAGCCGGCCACCGCGTCGCTCCGGGCCAGGCGTGCGGTCTCCTCCTCGGTCATGTGGGTGGCGTGGATCAGGCACCAGCGCGGCCCCAGCTCGACGTTGCCCAGCAGCCATTCCACCGGGCGCTCGCCGCTCCACTCGATGCAGTCGTGCACCTCCTTGTTCTGCTCGGCGACGTGGATGTGGACCGGGGCTTGCTTGTCGAGCGCGTCCAAACCGGCGAGCGCGACGGCCAGGGTGTCGGGCGTGACGGCGCGCAGGCTGTGCGGGGCGATGCCGACGGCGGCCCGCGGGTCGTCGCGATGATCGGCCAGCAAGGCTTCGACCAGCTTCAGGACGCGCTCGGGATCGTTCAGGAAGCGCCGCTGGCCCTCGTCCGCCGGCGCGCCGCCGAAGCCGCCGTAGCCGTAGAGCACGGGCAGCAGGGTGATCCCTATGCCGGCCGCCCCGGCCGCGGCGATCACGCGGCGCGACATCTCCGCCAAATCGGCGTAGGGCCTGCCCGCCGGATCGTGGTGCAGGTAATGGAACTCGCCGACCGCCGTGTAGCCGGACTTCAGCATCTCGACGTAAAGCTGCGCGGCGATCGCCTCGAGCTGTTCGGGGGTCAGCGCCCGCACCAAGCCGTACATGGCCTCGCGCCAAGTCCAGAAGCTGTCGTCCCCGGGGCCGGCGCGCTCGGCCAGGCCCGCCATGGCCCGCTGGAAGGCATGGCTGTGCAGGTTCGGCATGCCGGGCAGCACCGGGCCCTTGGCCCGCGGCGCGGGGCCCGGCGCGGCATCGGGCGTGACCGCGGCGAGGCTGCCGCAGGCGGAAATCTCGAATAGAACGTCGCGCGCCCAGCCGCCCGGCAGGAGCGCGTGCGCGGCGAACAAGGCGGTCTCAGGCATGAAGAGGGTCGGGCGCGGTTATCGGTTTCCGCTGCCGAGCTTATGCCGTAAGACTGGCCTTGTATAGGCGACCGCCCGGGGGACGGCGATGTGGGATGCGATCTGGGTGAACGGCCGGCTGGCGACCATGGCGCCGGCAGCGGCCGGCGGCGGCGCGCCCTACGGTGCGATCGAGGACGGCGCGATCGCGGTCGCCGAGGGAACCATCGCCTGGGTCGGCGCGCGGGCCGACCTGCCGGGACCGCCGGACCGTCTCGCCCGCGCGGTTCACGACCTGGGCGGGCGCTGGCTCACGCCAGGCCTGATCGACTGCCACACCCACCTGGTCTACGGCGGCGACCGGGCCCGGGAATTCGAGCTGCGCCTTGAAGGCGCCAGCTACGAGGAGATCGCCCGCGCCGGCGGCGGCATCGTCTCGACCGTCGCGGCGACCCGCACGGCGAGCGAGGCGGCGCTCTTCGAGGCGGCGCGGCGGCGCCTGCAGGCCCTCATCGCCGAGGGCGTGACCACGGTCGAGATTAAATCCGGCTACGGCCTGGACCTGACGACCGAGCTCCGGCAGCTGGGCGTCGCCCGGCGCCTGGGCGAGGCGCTGCCGGTCACGGTCAAGACCAGCTTCCTGGGCGCCCATGCGGTCCCGCCCGAATTCCAGCACCGCGCCGGAGACTACCTGGATTCGGTGATCGCCATGCTGCCCGAGGTCAAAGCCTCGGGCCTGGCCGACGCGGTGGACGCCTTCTGCGAGACGATCGCCTTCTCGGCGGAACAGACGGCGCGCCTCTTCCGGGCAGCCACGGCCCAGGGCCTGCCGGTCAAGCTGCACGCCGACCAGCTTTCCGATCAGGGCGGCGCGGCGCTGGCCGCAGGATTCAAGGCCCTGTCGGCGGACCATCTGGAATACACCGGCGCGGCCGGGGTCAAGGCGATGGCCGAGGCCGGGACCGTCGCGGTGCTCCTGCCCGGCGCGTTCTACTTCCTGCGCCAGACCAAGTTGCCGCCGGTGGAGGCCTTGCGGCGGGCCGGCGTCGCCATGGCGCTCGCCACCGATAGCAATCCAGGCAGCGCGCCGGTGACCTCGCTCCTGCTCATGCTGAACATGGCCTGCACCCTGTTCCGGATGACGCCGGAGGAGGCCCTGTCGGGGGTGACTCGGCATGCCGCCCGGGCGCTCGGGATGTCCGAGACCCACGGCACGCTCGAACCCGGCAAGGCGGCCGACCTCGCGATATGGGACGTCGAACGGCCGGCGGAACTCGCCTACCGGGTCGGCTTCAATCCCCTTGCCGCCGCGGTCAAGGCCGGCGCGATTCGGAACGGGGGGCCATGCCGGCCGCGCGACGCGCGGGCGTGAAACCGGGGCGTGGTATCGACGACACGCCCGGCCCGATCCCGGCGGATCTTCCGACAAGCCAATAAATGGACTTGTCGTATTGTCCCTCAGGCGCCTGGCGCGGACTTGCCCCCGCTTGGCTTTCGCCTTGAGTGGCGGCGGCGCGCGGTCGCGCTTACCGTCTCACAAATGAACGAGTGCGTCCGTTTGTGAGAGGGCATCAGATGTCGTAGTAAAGAAAGAACTCATAGGGATGTGGCCGCAGGCGCATTTCTTCGACCTCGCGCGTCCGCTTGTAGTTGAGATAGGTGTCGATCACGTCCTTGGTAAAGACGTCGCCCTTGAGCAGGAAGTCGTGGTCCGCTTCCAGGGCATCCAGCGCCTCTTCCAGCGAGCCCGGGGTCGACTCGATTTCGCGAAGTTCCTCCGGCGACAGGTCATAGAGGTTCTTGTCCATGGGATCGCCCGGGTTCGTCCGGTTCTGCACGCCGTCGAGGCCGGCCATCAGCATGGCCGCGAAAGCGAGATAGACGTTGCAGGCCGGATCCGGACAGCGGAACTCGACGCGTTTGGCCGCCGGACTGGGCGAATACATCGGGATGCGGCAGCATGCCGAGCGATTGCGCTGGGAATAGGCGATATTGACCGGCGCTTCGAAGCCCGGCACCAGGCGGTGGAACGAATTCGTCGTTGGCGCGCTCAGCGCGATGAGCGTCGGGGTGTGGGCCAGCAAGCCGCCGATGTAGTGGAGCATGAGCTCGCTCGAGCCGGCGTAGCCGTCGCCGGCGAAAAGCGGCGCGTTGGCTTTCCAGATGCTTTGATGGGTGTGCATGCCCGAGCCGTTGTCCTCGAACAGGGGCTTGGGCATGAAGGTCGCGGTCATGCCGCGCTTCCGTGCGACGTTCTTGGCGACGTATTTGTAGATCATATAATTGTCGGCCATGCGGGTGAGCGAGGTGAATCGCATGTCGATCTCGCCCTGGCCGCCGGTCGCGACCTCGTGGTGATGCGCTTCGACGGGGATGCCGATCTCTTCCAGGTGGAGCACCATCTCGGTGCGGTAATCCTGCATGGCGTCGGAGGGCGGGGTCGGGAAATAACCTTCCTTGGGCCGCGGCTTGTGGCCGAGGTTCGGCTCCTCCGCGGTGCCCGAGTTCCAGTTGCCTTCGACCGCATCGACTTCGTAGAAGCCGAAGTTGGTGCCCTGGTCGTAGCGCACCTCGTTGAACACGAAGAACTCCGGCTCGGGCCCGAAGTAGGCCGTGTCGCCGATCCCGGTGCTCTTCAGGTACGCCTCGGCCTTCATGGCGATATGGCGGGCATCGCGGCTGTAGGCGCGCCCGGTGACCGGGTCCTGGATGTTGCAGATCAGAACCAGGGTCGTTTCCTCGGTGAAGGGATCCAGGAACGCCGTGGTCGGGTCCGGAACGACCAGCATGTCGCTTTCGTGGATCTCCTGGAAGCCGCGGATGGACGAGCCGTCGAAACCGATGCCGTCGCTGAAGCTGTCGGCATCGACCGCGCTGGGGGGCACCGAGAAGTGCTGCCACACACCGGGAATGTCGGTGAACCGCACATCGATCATCCGAACCCGCTCGTCCTTGATGACCTTCAGGACATCCTCAGGCGTCTTGCAGTCGAGCGCCATGGCCGTACCTCCCCTCCCATCGGTGACCGTTCCGATTCTTGCAGGGGAGATACTATGGAAAGCGGACGTGAATTCCTAGCGAAGTCCGTACCGAGGACCCCGCGCGGTGCGCGCGTGCGCGGGTTCCGTCGCGGCCGTGGGTATCGTCGCGGGCGCGGCATCCGCCGTGGTCGCATTGCTGGCTACCGGCGTTACGGTAAACGTCGCTTTCGTGGTCGGCGTATTCGCCGGTTGCGGCGTTACTACTATGGCTATGCTCCGTACGTCGTCGGGGCCTACTATGGTGGCCCATGCACATGGCTGAGGCGGCGGGCCTACCTT
>JBHIDD010000237.1:0-4464 GCA_046759925.1 Kiloniellaceae bacterium | reverse complement strand
TTGCGCAAGGGCTCCATCCGGGCGCCCTTGCGCGGGTCGACCTCGATGGCGAAGCCGACGTTGCCGTCCTTGACCACCAGTCCCGAGACCATGCCGAGGCTGACGATGTCCCGCCTCTTTTCCGGCTCGATCACGGCCTTCAGTGCATCCAGGATGGTCTGCTCGGTGACCTGGCCCATCCTTGAAAACTTTCCTTTCCTGCCAATATCCCGCAGGAGATCCCTGCTCGGACGCGTTTCGCATCGAAAGACATCGGGTGGCGCCGATGGACTTCCGTGATATAAGGCGTAAGGTAGGCTTTTGAAGCTTTAGCGCCGGACAAAGGCGACGAGGAAAAATTCAATGCCCTGGGAAAACAGAGGTGGCGGCGGCGGCGGTCCTTGGGGCGGCGGCTCGAATGGCGGCGGCGGTCCCTGGGGTCGCGGCGGCGGAGCCGGCGGGCCCAGGCCGCCGGACCTGGAGGATTTCATCCGCAAAGGGCAGGACCGCTTCAAAGGTATCCTGCCTCCCGGCGGCTTCGGCGGCGGCAGAGGTCTCCTCCTCGCCGTGGCGATCATCGTGGCCATCTGGATGCTGTCCGGCTTCTACACCGTGAAGACCAACGAGGTGGGAATCGTGTTGCGCTTCGGCGAGTTCGTCGATCAGACGGAGCCGGGCCTGAATTGGCGTTATCCCTGGCCGATCGAATCGGTGGAGCGTCCCCCGGTCACGGATATTCACGTGATCAGAGTCGGCTTCCAGACCCTCGGCGGTGATCGCCTTCGCGGCCAGACTCGGGATGTTCCGGAAGAAAGCCTGATGCTGACCGGCGACCAGAACATCATCGACATCGACTTCACGGTGCAGTGGAAGATCGCGGACGCCGTGAATTTCCTTTTCAAGATCCGCAACCCCGAGCAGACGGTGAAGATCGTGGCCGAAAGCGCCATGCGCAAGATCATCGGCCAAACCGACATCCAGCTGGCGTTGAGCGAGGCACGGCAGGACATCGAACTGGAGACCCGGTCGCTTCTGCAGAATATCCTGAATGATTACGAGGCGGGCATCGAGATCACGGAGGTGAAGCTCCAGGACGTGCAGCCGCCGGGCCCCGTCATCGACGCCTTCAACGACGTGATCGGGGCGCGGCAGGACAGGCAGCGCCTGGGCAACGAGGCCGAGGCCTACCGGAACGACGTCCTGCCGCGGGCCCGCGGCGAGGCGCAGCGCATGATCCAGGAGGCCCTGGGGTACCGGGAGCGGCTGGAGAACGAGGCGCAGGGCGAGGCGCAGCGCTTCCTGGCGGTCTACCAGGCATACCTGCAGAATCCCGAGGTCACCAAGCGCCGCATGTATCTGGAGACCATGCAAAACCTCTTGAGCGGGACCGACAAGGTGATCATGGATCGCGGGGTCCAGGGGGCGGTGCCCTACCTGCCGCTCAACGAGCTGCGGCGCGCCTCGAGGGGCGGGGAACGTTCCGGCGCGGCGTCGGGGGCAACCCAGTAGGCGCGGCGCAGTAGGACTGGGGAGCGGAGATCATGAATCGCAGGTTGTTTCTGGGCTTTGGCATCCTCGCGATTGCGGCCGGCATCATCGCGTCGAGCGCGCTGTTCACCGTCCATCAAGCGCGACAGGTGGTCGTCTTTCAGTTCGGCCAACCCAAGCGGGTCATCACCGAGCCGGGGCTCAACGTCAAGTGGCCCTTCATCCAGAACGTCGAGGAATACGAAAAGCGCGTGCTCAATCTCGACCCGCCGGTCGAGCGCGTCATCCTGTTGGACCAGAATCGGCTGCTGGTCGATGCCTTCGCGCGCTACCGGATCATCGATGCCTTGGAGTTCTTCAAGACGGTCCGAACGGAAAACGGGGTCCGACAGCCGCTCGGCCAGATCGTCAACTCCTCCTTACGCACCGTGCTCGGAAATACGACCCTGGCCAGCGTGCTCTCCGAAGAGCGCACCGACATCATGCACGACATCCGCGAGACCGTGAACACCGACGCGGCGCGTTTCGGCATCGGGGTGCTCGACGTGCGGATCCGCCGCGCCGACCTGCCCGACGAGGTCAATCAGGCGGTTTACGGCCGCATGAGGTCGGAGCGCGAACGCGAGGCCTCGGAGCTGCGCGCCCAGGGCTTCGAGCAGGCCCAGCGCATCCGCGCCGGCGCCGACCGCGAAGCCACGGTGATCCGGGCCGAGGCCAAGCGCGAATCGGATATCCAGCGCGGTCAGGGCGAGGCGGCGCGGACCCGCGTCCTGAACGACGCCTACGGGCAGGATACGGGGTTCTTCAACTTCTACCGCTCGATGCAGGCCTACGAGCGGGCGCTGACCGCCGAGAGCACCTACATGGTGCTGTCGCCGGACAGCGAATTCTTCGACTTCTTCAGTGCCGTCGGTCAGGAAGTGAAGGACTGATCACGTGATTCGGAATTGGCGGCCGGGAGCCCGCCCGAGCCATGATCGACTTGCTGACCGCGCTTGCCCTGGTGCTGGTGATCGAGGGACTGTTTCTCGCCCTGTTCCCGCGAAGGCTGCGGCGGATTCTCGCCTTGGCCGAGCAGATGCCGCCGGAGACCCTGCGCCTGGGCGGCCTGGTCGCGGCCACGCTCGGCGTGGTTCTCGTCTGGCTCCTGCGCAGCTAGGCAGAGTGTTCTTGATCCGGCCACGAATGGCCGGGCCAAGATCACTCTGCAAGCGCCTAAAAGTCCAGCAGGTTTTGCGAAGCCCGCCCACACGCGCTGTGGGCGGAGTTTCGAAAACCTGCTTAGGCGAACGGCCGGGAGCCCTTGAGTATTCCAAAATGCGGCCATAATTCGGCCGATTTCGCCGCACAGCTTCGTCATGCTAGACCTGCTTGACAAGCGCGCATCGCCCACCACATCGCCGGGTGGTGTTTTTGTACTCGACGGTTGCCCTCCGACCCGGAGTGGCGCCCAGCCATGGAGACTTCGAAGGTGACGCAAGTGACGATTGCCCATCGCCGTGTCCTGATGCCGCTCGGGTTGGCCCGCAGGGTCCAGCTCGTGCGATGGTTTGCCGCGGTATCGCTTTGGTGCGCCGTTCTGGCCTGGTCGTTTGCGGCGCAGGCCCGCGCCGCGCCGGAGAGCTTCGCCGATCTGGCCGAGCGGCTGCTGCCGACGGTGGTCAACATCGCCACCACCCAAGTGGTGGAGAGCCGCCGAAGCCAGGAGTTCGAGGAATTCTTCAAGGAGTTCTTCGAGCGCCGCGGGGAGCAGCGTCCGCCACAGGAACGGCGGCGCACCAATTCGCTCGGATCCGGATTCATCATCGATGCCACCGGCTACATCGTGACCAACCACCATGTGATCGCGGAAGCGGACGAGATCACGGTGCGGCTGCATGACGATACCTTGCTCAAGGCCGAGGTCGTGGGCAGCGACAAGAAGACCGACCTGGCCCTGCTCAAGGTCGAGTCCGACACGCCGTTGCCGGCGGCGCGCTGGGGTGATTCGGACGAGACGCGCATCGGCGACTGGGTGGTTGCGATCGGCAATCCCTTCGGCCTGGGTGGCACGGTGACCGCCGGCATCGTCTCGGCCCGCCAGCGCGACATCCAGTCCGGGCCCTATGACGACTTCATCCAGACCGACGCCGCGATCAACCGCGGCAACTCCGGCGGGCCGATGTTCAACCTTGAGGGCGAGGTGATCGGCGTGAACACCGCGATCTTCTCGCCCTCGGGCGGCTCGATCGGCATCGGCTTTGCGGTTCCGGCCACGCTTGCCCGCAACGTGGTGGCCCAGCTGCGCAGATTCGGCGAGGTGCGCCGCGGCTGGCTCGGCGTGCGCATCCAGACCGTGACCGAGGAGTTGGCCGAGGGTCGGCGCCTCGACGAACCGCGCGGCGCGCTGGTCGCTTCGGTGACCGAGGGCGGCCCCGCCGAAGCGGCGGGCATCGCCCAGGGCGACGTGATCCTCAGGTTCGACGGGCGCGAGGTCACCGACATGCGCAAGCTGCCGCGCATGGTGGCCGAGACGCCGATCGGCAAGGAGACCGAGGTCGTCGTGTGGCGCAAGGGCGAGGAACTGACCTTCAAGGTGGTACTCGGCGAGCTCGACGAGGAGCAGATCGCCCGGGCGACGACGGGTGAACCCGGCGGCGGGGACAGCGGCGAGGTGCCCGCGCTCGGCCTGGCGCTGGGCAAGATCACCCCGGAGCTGCGTGAGCGCTACGGCCTCGGCGAGAAGACTGACGGGGTGGTCATAACCGAGGTCGACCAAGCCGGCTCCGGCGCGGAAAAAGGGCTTAAGCCCGGTGACGTCATCGTCGAGGTCGACCAGGAGGAGGTGAAAAGCCCCGCCGAGGTCGCCGATCGGGTGCAGAAGGCAAAGGACGAGGGCTATCGCGTGGTCACCTTGCTGGTCTTCCGCCAGGGCGACTTCCAGTGGGTCGCCGTGCGCCTCGACAAGAGCTGACGCGGGGCGCCGATAGGTTTTGGGTCCTGTTGCCGTCGCGGGCC
>JBHIDD010000236.1:0-4476 GCA_046759925.1 Kiloniellaceae bacterium | reverse complement strand
CCCGCATCGCCGGCGCGACGCTTCCTACCCAAAAGACGCGAAAAGACGATCACACGTACCATCCTATTATGAGAGAGGGTACTAGACGCGGCCGCCCAGTAGGGCCGTCCCGGGTATCCCCGGTCTCCTCGCGCTCCCCGGCCTGGAATGGACAAGCCCGACCGAACGGTTAATCCCGCGATGCGAATGGCCTTGGGTCTTGCCGCGGCCGTCCTGCTGTTCGACCAGGCGAGTAAGTGGGCGGTCCTCGAGCTGGTCATGCAGCCGCCACGGGTCATCGAGGTGACCGGGTTTTTCAATCTGGTGCTGACCTACAATTTCGGCATCAGCTTCGGCATCTTCGGCGGCCAGGGGGCCTGGAAACCCTTGGGCTTGAGCGCGCTGGCCCTGGCCGTGGTCGCGGCGCTGCTTTACTGGCTATGGCGCCAGCCCGAGCGCCTTCTGGCCGTTGCGATCGGCCTGGTGGTCGGGGGCGCGCTCGGGAATGTGATCGACCGGCTGCGGTTTTCCGCCGTGGTCGATTTCCTGGACTTCCATCTCGGCGACTGGCACTGGCCGGCCTTCAACCTCGCCGACAGCGCGATCACCGTCGGTGTCGTGCTGCTTGTTTTCGACGGGTTGTTCGGCGGCCGTAGGAATAGTAAAAATGGCGAAAAGAAAGTCAAAGCCGACGGCAACGGAGGGTAGGGGAATGATGCGTAGGGGAACGTTCCGGCTTGCCGGCGTCGCTGCCCTGGTCCTGGCCCTGACCGCTTGCGAGGGCTTCAGGAAAGAGCTGGGGCTTACCAAACAGGCGCCGGATGAGTTCCGCGTGGTCTCGCGCGCGCCTTTGACTTTGCCGCCCGATTTCAACCTGCGCCCGCCGGAGCCGGGAATCCCGCGGCCGCAGGAAGGCACGCCCACGCAGCAGGCGCGCCGGGCGGTGTTCCGGGCCGAGAAGCCGAAGGCTCCGTCGCTTGACGAGGTGATCCCGGCCGATGGCCGCTCGCTGGGTGAGCGCGCGCTGCTCAAGGCGGCCGGGGCCGACAAGGCCGAGCCCAACATCCGCGTGATCGTGGACCGCGAGACCACCCAACTCAACCTGGAAGACGAGGACTTCATCGAGACCCTGATTTTCTGGCGCCAGCCGAGGAAGCCCGGCGTCGTCGTGGATGCCGAGGAAGAAGCCAGGCGCCTGCGGGAGAACGCGGCGCTCGGCAAGGCCGTGACCGAAGGCGAGACGCCGACCATCAAGCGCCGGAAGAAGGCGCTGCTCGAAGGCCTCTTCTAACAGCCGTTCGCAGATGTCCGGCCGGAATGCCGGCGTAAGGCGCCGCGCGGTTGCGGCTTTGCGCGAATGCGCCATATAAAGGCGGGGCGCGCCGGCGCCCCGCCGCGAGTCCCTGTCCCGCCGGCGCTCTTCCCGGCATCCGCGAGGTGGCATGCGCAGCACAGTCCCATTCGCCCGCTCGGTTCGCGGCCTCGTCCTCGTCGCTTTGGCCGCTTGCGTGCCGGCGTCCGCCCAGGCCAGGGTTTTCGATCCCGAGACGTTCACGCTGGACAACGGCTTGCAGGTGGTGGTCATCACCAACCGCCGCGCCCCGATCGTCACCCACATGGTCTGGTACAAGGTGGGCGCCGCCGACGAGGCGCCTGGTGAATCGGGCAACGCCCACTTCCTCGAACACCTGATGTTCAAGGGAACCGAAACCCTCGGCCCCGGGGAATTCTCGCGCATCATCGCCCGCAACGGCGGTCAGGAGAACGCGTTTACCGGCTACGACTTTACCGGGTACTACCAGACCGTCGCCCGGGACCGCCTCGAGATCGTCATGAAATACGAGGCCGACCGCATGGCCAATCTGGTCTTGACCGACGAGGTTGTGCTGCCCGAGCGCGACGTCGTCCTCGAGGAGCGGCGCAGCCGCATCGACAACGACCCCGGCGCGCAGCTGCACGAGATGATCCGGGCCACGCTGTATCTGAACCATCCCTACCGCATCCCGGTGATCGGGTGGGAACACGAGATACTCGAGCTCAATACCGAGACCGCGCTTAGGTTTTACAAGCGCTGGTATGCGCCCAATAACGCGGTCTTGGTCATCGCCGGGGACGTGTCCGCCGCGGAGGTCCGGCCGCTGGCCGAAGCCCACTACGGCAAGATCCCGGCGCGGCCGGTGCCGGAGCGGCGCCGGGTCAAGGAACCGCCGCAGCACGCCCCGCGGCGGATTACCCTGAAAAGCGCCCAGGTCCGTCAGCCGGCCCTGTCGATCACCTATCTGGCGCCCAGTTACAACACCGAGGGCAGCGCGCATGCTTACGCCCTGCAGGTGCTGGACGAGATCTTGGGCGGCGGCACGACCAGCCGGCTTTACCGGGCGCTCGTGGTCGATCAGGCGGTCGCCGCCTCGGCGTCCAGCGGCTACAGGGCCGACGCGTTCGATTGGAGCAGCTTCGACTTCTACGCCTCGCCTCGGCCCGGCGTCGAGCTGGAACGGGTCGAGGCGGCGCTGCGCGCCGAGATCGCCCGCCTGCTCGAGGACGGGGTGCGCGAGGCGGAGCTCGCCGCCGCCAAGCGCCGGCTCGAGGCCGGCGCGGTCTATGCCCGCGACTCGCTCAACACCGCGCCGCGCATCTTCGGCAGGGCGCTGACGTCGGGGCGGAGCGTCGAGGACGTCGAGGATTGGCCGGCCCGGATCGGCGCGGTCACCGTCGAGCAGGTCAATGGCGCCGCCCGCGCGGTGCTCGAGGACAACCATTCGGTGACCGGCGTGCTGCTGCCGGCGCCGACCACATGATCCGGCGCCCCGCCATGACGCGCCGATCCACGGTGATCGCGTTCCTGCTGCTGCTCGTCACGGCTTTGCCGGCCCGCGCGGTCGAGGTCCAGCGGGTGACGAGCGAGGGCGGGATCGAGGCCTGGCTGGTCGAAGACCACGGCAATCCGATCATTTCGCTCGATCTGGCGTTCCGCGGCGGGGCGGCGCTCGATCCGCCGGGCAAGGAAGGTCTGGCCAACATGGTCTCCGGCCTCATCGATGAAGGCGCCGGCGGGCTCGACTCCCAGGCGTTCCAGGGCCGACTCCAGGATCTGTCGATCCGCCTCAGGTTCTCGGCCGGCCTCGACAGCTTCGGCGGCGAGCTGCGCACGCTCACCGAAAACCGGGAGACGGCCTTCGAGCTGCTGCGCCTGGCCTTGACCGAACCGCGCTTCGACGCCGAGCCGGTCGCCCGAATCCGGAGTCAGATCCTGGCCGGCCTGGCGCGCGATGCCGAGGACCCGCAGACCATCGTCGGGCGCATCCTGAGCAAGCTGTTCTTCCCGGAGCATGCCTACGGCCGCCCGGTGGACGGGACCCTGGAGAGCGTCTCGGCGCTGACGGTCGAGGACCTGCGCCGTTTCGTCGCCGAGCGATTCGGCCGCGACAACCTGGTGATCGGCGTGGCCGGGGACATCTCGGCGCCCGAGCTCGCCCGGCTGCTCGATCAGACCTTTCTCGGCCTGCCGGTCAGGGCCGCGCCGGCCGATCTGCCGGAGACCGCGCCCCGGTCGGCGGGCGAGGTGGTGGTCGTGGAACGGGACGTGCCGCAGAGCGTGGTCGCCCTCGGGCACGCGGGGGTCAAGCGCGACGATCCCGATTTTTATGCCGCTTACGTGGTCAACCATATCCTGGGCGGGGGCGGCTTCTCCTCGCGTCTCTACGCAGAGGTCCGCGACAAGCGCGGCCTTGCCTATTCCGTCTATTCGTATCTCAATCCCTACGAGCACGCCGGGTTGGTCCTGGGCGGCGTGGCGACCGAGAATTCGCGCGTCAAGCAGTCACTCGACCTGATCCGCCGGGAATGGCGCCGCATGGCCGAGGAAGGGCCGAGCGAGGCGGAGCTCGAGGCCACAAAGACCTACCTGACCGGGTCCTTCCCCTTGCGCTTCTCGAGCACCGGGCGCATCGCCGGCATGCTGGTCAGCATGCAGCTGCAGGACCTGGGAATCGATCACCTCGACCGCCGCAACGCGTTGATCGAGGCGGTGACCCTCGAGGACGCGCGCCGGGTCGCCCGGCGTCTCTTCGACGCCGACCGGCTCACCGTGGTGGTGGTCGGCCGCCCGGAGGGCGTCTCGCCGACTCGCCCGGCCCCCGAGATCAAGAGCTGAAGCCCCGCGCGGCTTCCGGCCCGGGCGCGACTCTGCTAGGATCGGATTCGGCGGCAGCGAGGCCCGGTGATCGCCTTGCCCGGTCGCGGACCGGGGTGCGCCGCCGTTCTTCGTGCTGGCGGGACAGCCAACGCCAAGACGAAAGAATTGCGGCGCCGGAACGGCCGAGTCGATGCGCTATCACCACCTGACGGACAACTGCCTGGGCGAGACGATCGGCGACGGCGGCCTGAGCGACGAGATCTTCACCCGCATGCTGATGGCAGCGGCCCCCGCGCTCGACCGCCTGTGCCAGTTGGAGGAAAGCGGCCGCCTGCCGTTCCTGAGCCTGACCCGGCGGATGG
>JBHIDD010000235.1:0-4499 GCA_046759925.1 Kiloniellaceae bacterium | reverse complement strand
GTCACCCACGATCAGGAAGAGGCCCTCGCGGTCTCGGACCGGATCATCGTGATGAACAACGCGGTGATCGCCCAGGAAGGAACGCCGCACGAGCTCTACGAGGAACCCGCCGATCTCTTCGTCGCCGACTTCATCGGTGACGCCAACGTGGTGAAAGGCGAGATCACCGGCCTCAACAGCGGGCTCGCCGTGGTCCGTATCGGTGGCATCGAGACCCGGCGCCCGCATCGCGGCCTGTCGCCCGGCCCCGTCGACGTGGCAATCCGTCCGGAGGCCATTTGTGTATCCACCGAGAAGCTGGACAACAGCATCGAGGGAAACGTGGTGAAGGCCATCTACCTGGGCAGCCATATGGAATACTGGGTGGACACGCCGATCGGCGAACTCTTGGTCATCGACCATCGCCTGGACAGACCAGTCCCTGCCGGGTCGACCGTGTCGATCAGCCTAGAAGACCGGGGTGTCAACCTGGTTCGCGGGGATTCGTAAAACAGCCGAAGGCCGGTTCACGCGCGGCCGTAACCGTCCGCCAGGCGGTCGATGTCCTGCTCGCCGATCTCTTCGCCGATCGCTCCCGCGCGAGCCTGCCAGGTTGGCGTCTGCGGCCTGCCGCCGGATAGCGCCGGCATGCCGGGGACGGCCGCAATGACGGGCCGGTCCGCGCGGACGGGCGGGCCTGCCCGCGAACCTGGTGGCCCATGGCGGCGGGCGCGGTTCGGGCACACGGTCTCGGCGCCATGGCCTCGCCATCCTGGGCATAGTGGCGCGGCCGGGCCGAGAGCTTGCGGTAGCCCAAGGCCCGCAACTCGCGGCTCAAGGTCTGTACGGAGATCCGGATGCGGAACGCATCCCAGACCCACTGCACCAGGTCCACCAAGCGCCGGCGCACGACACCATGGATCGCCGGGATCGGACCGCTCTCGACCGCCTGAACCGGCGCTTGGCGCTGCGCCGCGTTCAGCTTGGGGGCTTTGCCCGGTGCCTTGCGGTCGAGCAGGCCCGCAGGTCCCGCCGCGTTGAAGCGCAGCACCCAATCGCGAACCGTCTGAAGACCAACGCCGCCGATCCGCGCCGCCTCACCGCGCGACCCACCGTCATAGATCTCGGCAAGAACCAATAGACGCCGAAGCTGAGCGGCGTCCCGCGCTCGCTTGGCCAATCCGCGAAGTGATGGCCCGTCAAAGTCCTCTCGCAGCCGAACCGCCGCTGCCATGGCAAACCTCCATCCGTTTGCCATGGTGAATCACATCATCTCCGAGCCGGGCAACCCCTCAAATGAGTCTCCGTCAACAGGATTTGGTATAAGACATCTCCGGGTCCTCCCCCCGACTGTCGGGTTCAGCAATCTTACGGGATACGGAAAGCGTATCATAGCCCGGTCATCCGCCCGTAGGCGCGCGCAACTTGCGCGCAGGGACGCCCGAAAACCGCCGGCTAAGGGAGAGATGGCGCTCGGGCCGTGTCGCAATCAGGCCCGGGCGAGTGCGATCCGCCCGCCCGGCACTGTCAACCCCCGGCCCGACTCTGGCCGATGATCCGAAGGACGACGTCGGCCGCGCGTTCGCTCGGTGCCGGGGCGAGGCCGCCAAGGCTGCCGATGGCCTTGCGGAAGCCGGCTTGTTGCGCCGCTCGCTGGCCGTCGTCCTCGAGGAGGCGCCCCAGGGCCTCGGCGACGGCCTCCGGCGTGCACGCCTTTTGCAGCAGCTCCGGGACGACCTGCTGCGCCGCCAAGAGATTTACCAGCGACACATTGATGACGCTGATAAGACGGCGGGCAAGAAGAGCCGTGGCGGGGTTCACCTTATGGGCGACCACCATCGGGACGCCGGCCAGGGCGAGCTCCAAGGTGATGGTCCCCGACTTGGTGACGGCTGCCTGGCTGGCGGCGAAGGCGTCGAATTTCTCCCGTGGGTCGGTCACCGATATGGTCGGTAACGACCATGCCTCGGTGGCCGCGGTCACCGTCCCGGCCACCGAGTCGACCGATGGGATGACGGCCGTGAGCCCCGGGCGCTCTCGCGCGAGCAGGTGTAGCGCCTGGCCGAAAACCGGGAGCAGGCGGCGCACCTCGGTGTTCCGGCTCCCCGGCAGCACGGCGACCAGTGGCGCGTCCGGGCCAACCCCATACCTGGCGCGGAATGCCGGCCCGTCGCCCCGGTCGGCGCCGGACTCGAGGACGGGGTGCCCGACGAAGGTGCAGGGTACGCCGAACTCCGCAAAGAACTGCGGCTCGAACGGGAGCAGGGCCAGGATGTGATCGACCAGGCGGGCAACCTTGCGGCCCCGGCCCGGGCGCCAAGCCCACAGCTGCGGCGCGACATAATGAATGACGGGAACCGGCGATCCTCGAATGCGCCGCGCCACGCGCAAGGAAAAGCCGGGCGAGTCTATGGTGACGACCGCGCTCGGTTTTAGGCGGTCGATCGCCGAAGCCGTCTCGCGCAGTCGACGGACGAGCCGAGGCAGATGCGGCAGCACCTCCACGACACCCATGAGCGCCAGCTCGCTCATCGGAAACAGGCTATTCAGCCCCTGCCCGGCCATCGCCCGACCGCCGACCCCTGCGAAGCGGATCCGGTCCCCCGTCCGCCGTCTGAGCGCCAGCATCAGCCGACTCGCGAGGCTATCGCCAGAGGGCTCGCCGGCGATCAGGAAGACCAGCGGAAGGCGATCGGTGGGACATGCCGTCGGTTCGTTACACATCGGATTGCGGTCATTATAAACGGTCGTAATAACATGGGGCGATGGCGCCGGCCCTGGGGGAGCGGGGCAAGCCCTCACCACCTTATGCGTGAAGCCGGGCAAGCTCGGCGCGAAGCGCGCCGCCATCGGGTATATCCGACATTCCAAAGGGCCGAAACGGCATTCTCAAGGATGCTGTTCGCCAGGATCCGACCGGATCGACCGGCGCCGACCATCGCCCCCCACCGTCACGACGGCAGATCCCGAGCGCACGCCCGGATCCGATGGCCGGACAGGTGCATCCGAAATTCCGCGAACTCGCCGATCCCGACCATATATATATCGAACCCGGCAACGCCACCGGCCGTTACGGCCGCCCAAGTTGCCATTCCGCAGCACCGTTGGGCGAAACCCTTTGACGGGGAGCGGAACCGGTTATCATTCGAACCACTGGCGAACCACTGGGAGAGCTCATATGGCGAATCTCGATTTGACGCATCCGGGTGAGGCGGAAATGACATGCTGCCACTAGGTGGCATGCTGTGCCGACTGTGGCGGTGTGCGGCCCGCGGCGCAGGCGGCCAAGGCCAACCGGCCGAAAAGGTGCGGTCGGAAAAATCCGACGAAACCCCGTCGGACGATCTGACCGCGATCCGCGGAATCGGTAGCGCGATCGAAAACCGCCTCAATGTTGCGGGGATCAAGTCGTATGCCCAGCTGGCCCGCGCCACGGCCGAGGACGTCCGGGAGAAACTGGGTAATCTTGGGCGCGGTGCCAAGGTCGAAGACTGGATCGCCCAGGCCCGAGCGCTGGCAGGGAAAGACTGAACCAAGACCGCCTGATCCGCCGGGGCCCACGGCCAACCGGCGCATCCGGCCTCGGCCAAACCGCGGCTCCGGGCCTCCATGACAGCCACTTCGGCCTCGGCCGTAGTCAGTCGGCTGCGCAGCCTCGATCGGACATCTTCGTGTCGGACGCATAGCCCTCCGGCGGCCGGCGCCGGGTCGCCCCGGAGGCCGCCGGGTGCTAACCTCGCGGCACTCTTCCATTATTCCGTTCGGAAAATTTCGGTGTAACCCTTGCAACGAAGTGGGAGGCGGCCATGGCGAACATCCTGGTACACATCACCTGCGGCCCCGAACATCCGACCCGCGCGGCCCTCGGCTTCCTGGTCGCCAAGGCGGCGATCGAGGAGGGACACGGTGTCAACCTGTTCCTCGCGGGCGACGCCGTGCAGCTCATGCGGGACGCGGTGCTCGACAACTTGAGCGGGCTCGGCACCGGCAAGCTGCGGGCGCATTACGAGGCGATCAGCGCCGGCGGTGGGCGATTCTACCTTTCCGGCATGTCCAGCGCAGGCCGCGGCGTCAGCGCGGACGACCTTGCGGGCAAGCCGGCGGAAATGGCGATGCCGAATGCGCTCGTCCGCCTGGCGGTCGAGGCGGACACGACTTTGACCTACTGACGCACAAGAGGCGACGGCCTTGCTCGACGGCCTGTCTTAGGGACCGCGATTCATCAATTGGCAACCCAATCGACGTAGCATATTAGCGAACATTAGCAGAATCTGAACGAAGCTGCGCCGTGCTGAAAGCGATCCTGATCGGCGTGTCCACCATTTACCTCATGGGGGTTTTCGGTTTTGGGTGGACCTACCTCACCGTGCAAGGCGGTGTGAGCTTCATGCATGCAATCGCGTACGGCGTGAGATGGCCGTTCTACGCCCATCTGTTTCTCGGCTGATCAGACGAACTGACGCGCCGCGTTGCCGCGAACGACCGCCGGGAGCCAAGGCGCAATAGCTTCAAGACAGCGG
>JBHIDD010000234.1:0-4505 GCA_046759925.1 Kiloniellaceae bacterium | reverse complement strand
CAATCAGGGAGTCAGTACCCCTTTCCTGCTGACACAAAACTCGTGACATTACCTGGATGATCTGGCCGGGAGATCTCGCCCGGCGCGGAAGCGCGGACGGCCGGGAAAGACAGGCGCGCCGGCCCGCGCGCGCCGCTGCCGGCGGGTTCCCGTTATTTCCAACCCCGCTCGCGGTAGTACCGCAGCGCGCCCTCGTGGAATGCCGCGGTGTTCCCGGCTTCCACCATCTGTTTCGCGGCGAGCCCCGCCAGGGCGGCGTGCTGGCGGGTCAGCGCGTCGAGGTTCTCGAAGGTCGCCCTGACCACCTCGTAGACGGCATCCGCCGGGGCCGAAACGGTCGTCACCAGGGTGGCGCGCGCCCCGTAGCTTCGCACCGGTTCGCTGTTGCCCCGGTATAGCCCGCCCGGGATCTCCACCGGGGCATAGAACGGCCACTCGGCGGTCAGCCTGTCGACCGCGGCCCCGGTCACGTCGATCAGGACCGCCCCGCAGGATTCGGTCGCCGCGGCGATCGCGCCGTTCGGATGGCTGACCGGCAGAATGAAGGCGTCGATCCGGCCGGCGCAGAGCGCCGCGACCTGTTCGTCGACACCCAGTTCGGGGAGCGCCGCGAAGTCGCGCCGGCGCCATCCCAGGGCGCCGATTAGCATCTCGCCGACCGCGCGGATGCCCGAACCCGGCGGACCCAGGTTCACCCGCCGGCCTTTGAGGTCGGTGAGCCTGGTGATGCCGGCCTCGGGATGGGCGACCACGGTGACCGGCTGGCCGTGCAGGGAAAAGACCGCCCGCAACTCATCGAACGGTTCGCCTTCGGGGCCATGGCCGTTCTCGACCGCCAGGTACTGCCAGTCCGACTGAATGAGCGCGAAGTCGATCTCGCCGCGGCGCAGCCGGTCCAGGTTGTCGGACGAGCCCCTGGTGCTCTCGACCAGGCAACGCAGGCCGTGGCGCGCGCGCTCCCGGTTGACCAGGTTGCACAGCGCCCCGCCCGCCGGAAAATAGACCCCGGCAACCGGTGCGGTGCCAACCACGATGGTGCGCTCCACCGCTGCGGCCCGCGGCCCCGGGCCGAGCCCGAGCGATAGGGCGACCGGTCCGAGCAGGACGAGGCCGAGCACGCCCGGGCGGAGGATCGCCCGCTTAAGGCCCCGCATGGCGCGCATGTTCCCTGGTGTCGGCGCCCGCTGGCAAATCCAGGCCGGCCATGATCGCCCGCGCCGCCGCCGCATCGGCCAGGGGACGCCCGATCGAAGCCGCCCCGGCGGCCGCGGCCGCGACCAGGGCGGCGTTGTCCGGCGCCAGGGCGCCGTCCGGAAGGTAGAGGTTGTTCTCGAAGCCGACCCGGACATGCCCGCCCAGCGCGGCGGCGGTGACCGCACAGGCGGTCTCGCGCGGGCCGAAGGCGCAGACCGCCCAGGCGTGACCGGCCGCGTTGGCGGCGAGGAAAGGCAGCAGTTCGGCCGGCCGGGAGCGTTGCCCCGCCGCGTAGCGGCCGAGCACGAAGAGCGCGAACTGCGGACCGCCGGGCACCACGCCGCGGGCGATCAGATCGTCGAAGCGGGCCAAGTCCTGATCGGAATAAAGGATGTACTGGGGCAGGATTCCTTCGGCCTTGAGCCAAGCCAGGAACTCGGCCGCCGGTTTCTCGTGGGCCGCGTCGGGCACGATCTCGCGCAGCGCCAAGCTGACCGCCTCGGGCTTCACCTCGTGCACCATGGCGATCTGCTGCTCCGGACCGTAGACGCCGACCGCCTCGGTCGTTGCTTGGATCACCAGCCGGTCGCCGGTCGCCTGACGCACCGCCTCGATCGCGGCGCGGTAGGCCCTGGCGTCCAAGGTATGGCGGCCGTCGCGGTCGCGCACGTGGAGGTGAATCATCGCCGCGCCCGCCTCGACGCAGGCCGCCGCGCAGGCGGCGATCTCGGTTGGCGTCATGGGCAGCGCCGGGTGATCGTCCCGGGTCTTGCGCGCCCCGTTCGGCGCCACCGCCAGGATCAGCGGGGGCCAGCTTTCCTCCGGGCCGCTCGTCCCGTCGCGCACCACGGGTCCGCGCACCGCTTACGCCCGGCCCGCCGGCGCCGCCAGCGCCGCATCGACCGCCTCGCCCAGGATCTCGACGATTGCCGCGACGTGGGCGTCCTCGACGATGAAGGGCGGGGCGAGCAGGATGTGATCGCCGCGCTTGCCGTCGACCGTACCGCCGCCCGGATAGCAGACCAGGCCCCGTGCCATGGCTTCCTTCTTAATCCGGGCGTGCAGCTTGAGGCCAGGGTCGAAGGGCTCCTGGCTGGTGCGGTCCCGGACCAGCTCGAGGCCGATAAACAGACCCCGGCCGCGGATGTCGCCGACGTGGTGGTGGTTGCCGAAGCGGGCCTCCAGCCGCCGGCGCAAGGCGGCACCCTGGCGCTTCACGTTGTCGAGCAAATTGTCGCGCTCGATGGTTCGCTGGACGGCGAGCCCTGCGGCGCAGGCCGTGGCGTGGCCGATGTAGGTGAAGCCGTGCTGCAAGAAGCCGCTGCCGGCGGCGACCGCCTCGAAGATCTTCTGCTCGACCAGGACCGCGCCGATCGGCTGATAGCCCGCGCCCAGGCCCTTGGCGCAGGTCAGGATATCGGGCGAAACCCCCTCCTGCTCGCAGGCGAATAGCGTGCCGGTGCGGCCCATGCCGCACATCACCTCGTCGAAAATCAGCAGGACCCCGTATTTGTCGCAGATCTCCCGGATCCGCTTGAAGTACCCGGGAACCGGCGGGACCGCGCCGGCGGTGGCGCCGACCACCGGCTCGGCGATGAAGCCGGCCACCGTCTCCGGGCCGAGCCGCCGGATTTCCGTCTCGAGCTCGTCGGCCGCGCGCCGGGCGAAATCCGCCTCGCTTTCCGCCGGCTCCTTGTAGCGGTAGGCATAGCAGGGCGAGATGTGGCTGGCCTCGATGAGCAGCGGCTTGAACGCCTCGCGCCGGGCCATATTGCCGCCGACCGCCAGCGCCCCCAGCGTGTTGCCATGGAAGCTCTGGCGCCGGGCGACAAAGCGGTGGCGCGTGCTTTCACCGATTTCGACGAAGTACTGGCGGGCGAGCTTGATGGCGGTCTCGTTGGCCTCCGAGCCGCCCGAGACGTAGTGGACCTTGCCAAGGCCCGCCGGCGCCCGTTCGATCAGGTGCCCGGCCAGCGCCTCCGAGGGCGCGTTGCTGAAGAAGGCGGTGTGGGCGTAGGGAATGTTGTCGAGCTGCTCCTTGATCGCCTGGATCACCGCCGGATGGCTATGGCCCAGGCAAGAGACGGCCGCGCCGCCTGAGGCGTCCAGGTAGCGCTTGCCGCCGCGGTCGACGATATAGGGACCCTCGCCGTAGGCCGCGACCGGATAGTCGTGCTGAGTATGGCGGTGAAAGACGTAACTCATGGCAAGGCGCTCGTTGCGGCGGGCTCGTGGCGAAACCCTCGGCGTCGGGGCGCCGAGAGCGGGATTTTGGCCGGGGATCAGGGGTTTGGGCTCCTGCGTCCAGATCCTTCCGGTTTCGGCCGCCGGACGGCGCACCCCCCGCCGGTCGCGCGCCAGGGGCCGCCGGCGGGGCGCACCGGCCAAGCGCCCGAATCCGGGGCCCTAGTTACACTCTATTCGACCCAGCCGCGCAAGCCCCCAGGCCGGCCGCGGACGGGCCGCAGGTGGCGGGCCAAGACGCGATTGTCTCGAGCGGACCGGGTTTGTAGAATCCGACGGTTATTGCGAACAACTCTCAACCGGCCGGGCGGCGTGCGGCCATGAACCTGAAGGACCACATCCGGACAATCCCGGATTTTCCCAAGCCGGGCATCCTGTTCTATGACATATCGACCCTGCTCGCCGATGCGCTGGCCTGGCAGGAGACGATGAACCGGCTGGCCGACGCGATCACGCCGCACGAGCCGGAAATTCTCGCCGGGATTGAGTCGCGCGGCTTCCTGGTCGCGGCGCCGCTGGCCCTCAAGCTCGGCCTCGGCTTCATCATGGTGCGCAAGCTGGGCAAGCTGCCCGGCCCGACCCTTCCCTATAGCTACGACCTGGAATACGGCAGGGAAACCATCGAGATTCAGGCCGATGCCGTGCGGCCCGGGCAGCGGATCGTATTGGTCGACGATTTGCTGGCCACCGGCGGGACCATGAACGCGGCGGCCCGGCTCCTGCGTCAATCCGGGGCCGAGGTCCTGGCCGGCGCCTGCGTGATCGAGCTGGCCTTTCTGAACGGCCGCAAGAAGCTCGACATTCCCTTCACCACCCTGGTCAGCTATGACGCCTAAGCAGAGTGTTCTTGATCCGGCCCCGAATGGCCGGCCAAGATCGCTCTGCAAGCCTTTAAAAGTCCGCCAGGTTTTGCGAAGCCCGCCCACGCGCGCTGGGGGCGGAGTTTCGAAAACCCGCTTAGCCGCCCAGGCGTATCAGGCGGCGGCCGTTCCAGGCGGCGGCGCGGTGAAAACCGGGAGAAACCGGGGACAGAGAAACCGGGGACAGTATACCATTTTTCTTCGCTT
>JBHIDD010000233.1:0-4532 GCA_046759925.1 Kiloniellaceae bacterium | reverse complement strand
CTAGTTACCGGCGATCGCCGAGGCCGCCGCCCGGCAAATCCGGTCCAAGGTGAAGGGTTTCGTGATCACCTCGTAGATCAGCTCTTCGAGGTTATGGGCGCGCTGCCGTTCGGCCGCGTAGCCGGTCATCAACAAGACCGGCAAGGCCGGCCAGTCGCGCGCGACCATGAGCGAAAGCGCGATGCCGTCCAGGCCGGGCATCACGATATCGGCGATCAAGAGGTCGAAGTCGGCCGAGCGCAGGGCTTCCAGCGCCCGCAAGCCGTCTTCCGCGACGGTGACATCGTGGCCCTCGTGGGCCAGGGCGCGCGCGACGAAGCTCTGAACGGCGCCGTCGTCTTCGGCCACGAGAACCCGCGCCATGATCCCCTCCGTCGTCGCGGCCCGCCGGGGCGGCGGTATCGGCCCGCGTTGCCGGCCCGCGTTGCCGGCCCCTGGGCATCCCGGGTCCATCCTGGGTCCCGCGGGTTAATGCCGGGTTAATGCCAACCGCTCTGGATATCGCCCCATTTCACCGCGGCGATTTTTGGTCGCCAGATGAGGCGCGAGTCGCGCCGCCGACGGCGGAGCCCCGAGTCTATCTATTAAGGAGACACCATCTTAATTACCGCTCCCGGCTGCGGCTCTGAATTAAGTATGTGAATTAAGTATGGCGTCCCCTTAATAGCCGGCGTCCCCTTAATAGCCGGACATCCGTCCGCTTGGCTTCCGCCGGATTCGCGGCGGCGCGCTTGCCGCCTCACGAATGAACGGGTCCGTTCATTTGCGAGACGGCATTAGTCTTCGGCAACGAAGTCGATGGCGAGGTTGCCTTCGCGCGGCGGATTCTTGGCGGAGGTCTGGAAGCTGGCCGTGCCGCCCGGCGACAGGGTCGTCTCGGCGGTCGCGAAGGTCCAACGCTTGAGCTCCTCGCCGTCGGCATCGGTCAGGCTGGCGCGCAGCAGGGGAACCGGCCGGGTCGTCTTGGACACGTTGGCGACCAAGCCTTCGATGACGACCAGGCGCTCGCCGTCGACCAGCCGGCGCACCGAAGTGACCCCGCGCAACTCCAGGCCGGCGCCGGCCGCCGCGCCCGGAAGACCGACCAACTCGTAAAGCTTCGCCGCCGCCGGCACCGTGGCGACGATCTGCTGCCGGCCGATCAGGAATCCGGCGACCAGGCCGCCCGCGACCAGCAGGAACAGACTCCATCCCACCGCGCGCGCGGCCCCCCGCCGCCCCGGCGCTCCCGGCGGCGGTGGCAAGTGGACCCGCCTGGGCAGCTCGTCCCGGTCGCCCGGGCGGGCGGCCGCCTGCCGGACCCCGGCGTCGTCCCGGGCCGGCCGCGCCGCATGCCAGACATGACCGCAGCTGCCGCACCGCACCTTGCGGCCGGCCGGGCCCAGCCGGGCCGGATCGACGAGAAACCGGGTCGCACAAGACGGACAGGTGAGATGCATCAACCGAAAGCTGTCCTCCCTGCCAGCGTAAGCCCCTAAATTTATATGAGCGAGCAAATGCGAAGGCAAGGCGGGAGCTTTACGAGGTCGAGGCGGCTGTGCCATGCTCGCCGCCCATCGTCACGAGGATTGCCGGGACTTGGTTCGATTCGAGGACGTCGCAGTGCGTTATGGCGCGGGTCCGGAAATCCTGCGCCATGTGTCTTTCCGTCTGGCGCCCGGCTCGTTCCACTTCATGGCGGGCCCAAGCGGCGCCGGGAAGTCCTCGCTGCTCAAGTTGATGTACCTGGCCCAGCCGCCGAGCCGCGGCCGTATCCGTCTGTTCGGCCGCGATGTCTTCGGCCTGTCGCGCCGGGACACCGCATTCATGCGCCGGCGAATCGGCGTGGTGTTCCAGGATTTCCGCCTGCTGAACCATTTGACCGCAATGGAAAACGTGGCGCTTCCGCTGCGGATCAGCGGACAGCGCGAGGAGACCATCCGCAGCCATGTCGCCGAGCTGCTCGCCTGGGTCGGACTGGCGGACCAGTTGCACGCCTTTCCGCCGACCCTCTCCGGCGGTCAACAACAGCGCATCGCCATCGCCCGCGCCGTGGTCGCGCGGCCGAGCCTGCTGCTCGCCGACGAACCGACCGGCAACGTGGACGACCGCATCGCGGTGCGCCTGCTCTATCTCTTCGAAGAACTCAACAAGCTGGGAACCACCATCGTGATCGCCACGCACAACGAGCAGCTGGTCGCCCGCTTCAACCACCGCGTACTGCGCTTGGCCGGCGGCGAGGTGCAGGTCGTCCGGCCGGCGCCGCGCCGCAGCGTGCAGACGACCAAGGGGAGCGCCGCCTGAATGCTGTTCCGGCGCGGTGACTTGCCGCTCAACCGCGATGCCTCGGGACGCTTCCTGCCCTGGCTGGTCGCGATCATGGTCTATCTCGCCGCCCTCGCGCTGGTCTCCGCCATGGCCATGAACAAGCTGGTCCAGCGCTGGGATCAGGGACTTTCGGGACGAATCACCGTGCAAATTCCGCCGGCCGTTCCGGGCGGCGCAGCGGGCGAAGCGGCCGACCCGATCGACCCGGTGCTCCGGTTGCTCACCGGCACGCCGGGCGTGCGCCGCGCCGAAGTCCTCGAGCCCGATGAAATCAGCCAGCTGCTCGAGCCCTGGCTGGGGACGGGGGCGGCGGCCCAGGATCTTCCGATGCCGACCCTGATCGCCGTGACGATCGATCCGGCGGCGGAAACCGACTTGAAGGCGCTGGCCCGGCAAGTGGCGCAGGCCGCGCCCGGCGCCACGCTCGACGACCATCAGCGCTGGCTCGGCAACCTGCTCGACCTGGCCCGTTCGATCGAGCTCGTGGCCGCGCTGGTCGTGTTGCTGGTGGGCGTCTCGGCGGTGACCATGGTGGTCTTTGTGACCCGCATGGGGCTGGCCGTGCACGGCCAGGTCATCGAGCTATTGCACCTGATCGGAGCACAGGATTCCTACGTGGCACGGGAGTTCCAGTCGCACGCCTCGAAGCTGGCCCTGCGCGGCGGCGTTTTGGGGCTGGTGCTGGCGGTCCTCACCGTGGTTTCGGTCGGCCGCGTTCTCGGCCCGACCGAGGCCGCGCTGCTGCCCAACTTCGCGCTCCTGCCGATCGAGTGGACGCTGCTGGCGGTCTTGCCGCTGGCCGTCGCCGCGGTCGCCATGCTGACCGCGCGGCTGACCGTGCTCCGCACCCTGGCCCGCATGCCTTAGTCCGGCGGGGCCTCGACAGATGCCGCGGAAGAAAGCGTTCGCCGGGCCCTCCGGACGCCGGCGCGCGCTTCGGCGTCTGATCGGGCTCCTGGTCCTATGCTTCGCCGCATGGCTGGCCGGCCTCCTGTGGTTTGCCACGATTCTGCCGACCGCGGTCGCGGATGCGACCTACCAGACCGATGCCATCGTCGTGCTGACCGGCGGCAGCGGGCGGTTGCACCGGGGTCTCGAGCTCCTGGCCGCGCAACGCGCCCGGAAGCTCTTCGTCTCGGGCGTCTACCGGGGCGTCGATGTCGAGGAATTGCTGCGCATCTCCCGGCAATCGCCGGACGAGCTCGCCTGCTGCGTCACGCTGGGCTACGAGGCGGACGACACGCGCGGCAACGCGCTCGAGACGGCGGCCTGGATGCGCGCGCACAACCTGAGCTCGCTGCGCCTGGTCACCGCCACCTATCACATGCCGCGCAGCCTCCTGGAGTTCCGCCGCGTCATGCCGGACATCGAGATCGTGCCGCACCCGGTCTTTCCGGGGCCCTTCAAGCAGCCGGACTGGTGGCGCTGGCCGGGCCGCGCCGTCTTGATCGTCAGCGAATACAGCAAGTACCTGATTGCACTCGCCAGGGGCCTCGCCGCCGAGGCGGCCGAATGATCGCGCTGCGTTCCCTCGCCTTCAACATCCTGTTCTTCTCCTGGAGCTTTCTGGTCCAGACCATCTGCCTGCCGGTGCTGTTGCTGTCGCCCCGGGCCGTGTTGCGCGTCGGCCGGTTTTGGTCGAAGGGAATCACCGCCCTGCTGGCGCGAGTCTGCGCCCTGCGCCACGAGATTCGCGGCCTTGCGAACCTGCCGGAGCGGCCCTGCATCATCGCCGCCAAGCATCAGTCGGCGTGGGATACGCTGATCTTTTCCCAGCTCCTCGAGGCGCCGGCTTACGTCCTGAAACGGGAGCTCGTCTGGGTGCCGCTGTTCGGCTGGTACATCGCGCGCATCGGCGCCATCGCGATCGACCGGACCGGCGGGGCGGCGGCCCTGCGCAGGATGATGGAGCAGGGGCGCCGGATGCTCCGGCAGGGCCGCCCGATCGTCATCTTCCCCGAGGGCACGCGCGTGGCGCCGGGTGCGCGCAAGCCCTATCTCCCCGGGGTGGCCGCGCTCTATCGCCAGCTCGGCGTGCCGGTGGTGCCGGTTACGGTCAACTCCGGCCTGTTCTGGGGCCGGCGCGCCTTCCTCAAGAAGCCGGGCCTCATCACCCTCGAAATCCTGCCCCCGATCGAACCGGGCCTGGACCGCGAGGCCTTCACCGCCGAACTGGAAAACCGGATCGAGACGGCGAGCGCGCGCCTGCTGGCCGCGGCCCGGAC
>JBHIDD010000232.1:0-4534 GCA_046759925.1 Kiloniellaceae bacterium | reverse complement strand
GGCGCCGCTTGCCGTAATCGTGCAGGGCGCGGGCGACCAATTCCTTGCCGGTGCCCGATTCGCCGTAAATCGTCACCGTCAGGTCTGTGCCCATGAGCCGGGCGAGGATCCGGTAGATCTCCTGCATCGCGGGCGAGCGGCCAATGAGCGGCAACTGCTCGTCTTCGGGGGACGCGTGGGCCGGCCCGCCCGCTGCCGCGTCGCCCCGCGGTTCGGACAGTGCCCGGTCCACGACGCGCACCACCTCGCGCAGGTCGAAGGGCTTCGGCAGGTACTCGAAGGCGCCCCTTTCGGTCGCCTTGACGGCGGTGAGAAGCGTGTTCTGCGCGCTCATCACGATGATCCGCAAGCCGGGCCGCAGCTTCTTGATGCGGGGGATGAGGTCGAGGCCGTCCTCGTCGGGCATCACCACATCGGTGATCACCAGATCGCCCTGCCCCGCTTCGATCCATCGCCAGAGGCCGGCGGCGGTGCCGGTGGTGCGCACCTCAAAGCCCTCGCGGGCGAGCGCATGGCTGAGCACCGTGCGGATCGCGCGGTCGTCGTCGGCGACCAGGATCGTGGCGCCGCTCATGGCGCGCGGCGCGCCTCAGGCGACTCCCCGGGCGCCTTGGGCAGCATCATGCGGAAGGTGGTGCGGCGCGGCTCGCTGTCGAACTCGATCACGCCGCCGTGGTCCCCGACGATCTTGGCGACCAGCGCGAGGCCCAGGCCCTTGCCGCCCGCCTTGGTGCTGACGAAGGGGTCGAAGAGGTGGCCGCGCAAATCCTCCGGGATGCCGGGGCCGTTGTCCCCGACGCTGATGCAGAGCGGCAGGTCGACGCGGCCGCCGCTGCCGGGGTTCGCCAGGCGCACGCCCTGCCGGTAACGGGTCGAAAGGACGATCTCACCGGCCTGCTCCGGCACGGCCTCGGCCGCGTTCTTGACCAGGTTCAAGAGCGCCTGGATCAAAAGCTCGCGCTTGCCATAGACCGCCGGCAAGGACGGATCGTACCGCTCGATAAAGCGGACGCGGCGGGCGAAGCCGCTCTCAGCCAAGGTGCGGACGTGTTCCAGGACCTCGTGGATGTTGACCGGTCCGCGCTCGAGCGGCCGCTCGTCGGAGAACATTTCCATGCGGTCGACGAGCGCCACGATGCGGTCCGCCTCGTCGCAGATCAGCCGGGTCAGCACCCAGTCGTCGGGCCCGGTGTTGCGCTCCAGCAGCTGGGCCGCGCCGCGGATGCCGGACAGCGGGTTCTTCACCTCGTGCGCCAGCATGGCGGCCATGGCGGTCACCGAGCGGGCCGCGTTGCGGTGGGTCAGCTGACGGTCGATCTTGCGCGCGATCGAGCGCTCCTGAATCGAGACGATGACGCTGCCCGGAGGCCCGCCCATCGCGGCGACGCCGATCGAGCAGAAGTGCGCTCCGATCTTCGGCGTCTCGATGGTGATGCCGAATTCCGAGACCGAGTGTTCGCCCGCGCGGACCTGTTCGATCAGGCCGAAGACCGGGGAATCCGCCGGCAGGATGTCGGCCAGCCGGCGGGCGCGCAAGAGACTCGATTGGAAGAATTGCTCGCCGGCCTGGTTGGCGTAAGTGACGCAGCCGGCCCCGTCGATCACCAAGACCGGATCAGGCAGCGCGTTCAGGATCGCCGCCGGATCGCCCGGGAGCGGTCCGACGGGTTTCGCGAGCTTGGCGGAACCCTTGGCCATCAGGCGGCCATCGGGTCGATCTGCGGCGCAGGGCAGCCGCGGACCATCGCCGGGCCGGCGCTCATCTCCGAGACCGACAGTGCGGCCCCGCGCCGCTTGTCGAGGCTGCGGAACGGCATGTCGGTGACCCCCGATGTCGAGGCCGGGATCACCGGATCCGCGATCCGCAGCGCACCCATCAATATGCCCATTCTTTAGGCAGCCCCCGAAGATGCCTAAGTCTTGCGCTGTTTTTAGCGCGCAAACCCCGCGGCGCAAGCGAATTCCGCGGGCGCGGCCGGCAGGTCACCCGATCAACACGTCGGTGACGAACTTCACGCCCGGATAGGCAAGCGTCAACAGCAGATAGGCGAGCAGGATCAACCGCGCCGCGCGGGCGCCGCGCAGGCCGCTCACCCGGTGCAGGACGAGCAGCAGCGCGATCACCGCAAAGGCCAGGATCGACAGAAGCGTCTTGTGATCGAATTCGAGCAGCCGGCCGGTCACCGTGAGTTGCCTGGCCATGCCGGTGAGGATGCCGAGCCCCAGCACCGCCGCCGAGGCGCCGAGCAGGCGCACCTGGAGGCGCTGTGCGTCCGAGACCGAGGGCAGCCGGTGGGTGAGTCCCGTCGGCCGCTTGCGCTTGATCGCGCGTTCCTGGAGGACCACGGCGGCCCCGGCCACGGCGGCGATGGTGCACAGGCCGTAGGTCGCCACCGCCAGCCCGACGTGCAGGCTCAACCAGGCATCCGGCGCGCCGGCGAGGCCGCCCCGCGCCGGCACGTGGCTCCAGATCGTGGCGAAGCCCCCCATCAGCAGCAGATAGGGGAGCAACAGCGCCATCAGGCGCCAGGCCTCCCGGGTCACGGCGGCCAACAACGTGAAAATCGCCGCGCTCGCCGCGATCGAGACCCAAAGCGTGGTGGACAACCCGGTCTTCCAGCTCTCGCCCAGTTGCACCAGGGCATAGGCCGCCGGGCCCGCCACGGCGGCCGCCAGAACGGCCCAGAAGACCGGATCCGGGCGCGCGGCTTGGCGCCGGTAGGACAGGATGCAGGCCGGCACCAGCGCGAGCAGCGCGGAGAGGCTCAAGACCAGGCTGTTGGCCATCGGCTCCTTATATCACCTCTTGGCCCGGGCGACAGAGATCACTAGGCTCGCCCCTCTGAAGACGCGCCATCCTCGCGCGGGTCTTTTTTCGTGTCTCATTTGACGCGCGGTCCGTTCCGCGCGCGGGGAGCGGGACGAGGACATGACGGCGACGGTGGCCCTGGTGGTGGCGGCGGGACGCGGCAGTCGCTTCGGCGGTAAGCTGCCCAAGCAGTACGCCGCGCTGGGCGGCCGGCCGCTGCTGCGCCACAGCCTGGAGAGCTTCGTCCGGCATCCGCGCATCGACGCGGTTCAAGCGGTGATCGACCCGGACGACCGGGCGCTCTACGACCAGGCCGCCGCCGGCCTGGACCTGCGCGAGCCGGTGCCGGGCGGGGCGAGCCGGCAGGACTCGGTGCGCCGCGGCCTCGAAAGCCTGGAGGCGATGGCCCCGGACACGGTGCTGATCCACGATGGGGCCCGGCCCTTCGTCAGCCCGGCGGTGATCGACCGCGTGCTCGACGGGCTGGAGACCGCTTCCGGCGCGATCGCGGCGCTGCCCTTGGCCGACAGCCTGAAACGCGGCGAGGGCGGCCGGATCGCCGGCACGCTGGCGCGCGACGGCCTGTGGCGGGCGCAGACGCCGCAGGGCTTCCGCTTCGCCGAGATCCTCGCGGCCCACCGGGCGGCCGCCGGGGCGGCGCTCACCGACGATGCCGCCGTCGCGGAACGGGCCGGGCTCCCGGTCGCCCTGGTCGAAGGCAGCGCGGCGAACATCAAGGTCACCACTTCGGAGGATCTCGCCCGGGCCGAGCGCTGGCTGGCCGGAAACTTGACCGAGACCCGCGTGGGACAGGGCTTCGACGCGCACCGCTTCGCACCCGGCGATCACGTCATGCTCTGCGGGGTCGAAGTCCCGCACGACGCGGGCCTCAGCGGCCACTCCGATGCGGACGTCGGCCTGCACGCGATCACCGATGCCATTTTGGGCGCGCTCGGCGCCGGCGACATCGGCAGCCATTTCCCGGCCTCGGACCCCGAGTGGCGCGGCGCCGATTCGGCCAGGTTCCTGCGCCACGCCGGCAAGTTGGTCGCGGCGCGCGGGGGGCGCATCCTCCACATCGACGTGACGCTCATCTGCGAAGCCCCCAAGGTCGGGCCGCGGCGCCCGGCAATGCGCGAAAGGATCGCCGAACTGCTGGAGATCGAGACGACCCGCGTCAGCGTCAAGGCGACCACCACGGACGGTCTCGGCTTTACCGGACGCGGCGAGGGCATCGCCGCGCAGGCGACGGCGAGCCTGCGCCTGCCGGGTCATTCCTAGTGGCGGTTCGGCCCCTGCCCTTCTGGCATCCGGCCCGTCTGCTCGCCACCTGGTTCGGCAGCGGCCTCCTGCCCGGCGCGCCGGGCACCTGGGGCTCGCTCGCGGCGTTGCCGTTCGCCGCCCTGATTTCCTGGCTGGGCGGGCCCTGGGCGTTGCTGGCCGCGGTGCTCATGGTCTTCGTCCTGGGGCTCTGGGCAAGCGGGCGCTTTACCGAAGGCGAGGACACGGAAGACCCCGGCGAGGTCGTGATCGACGAGGTGGCCGGGCAATGGCTTGCGGTTCTGCCGGTCCCCCTCGACCCGGGCCTCTATCTCGTCGCCTTCCTGGCGTTCCGGCTCTTCGATATCGCCAAGGTCTGGCCGGCGAACCTGGCGCAGCGGCGCCTCGCCGGGGCCTGGGGCATCATGGCCGACGACATCGTGGCCGGCCTCTACGCCGGCGCGG
>JBHIDD010000231.1:0-4537 GCA_046759925.1 Kiloniellaceae bacterium | reverse complement strand
GACGCCGCGGGCCTGCGCCTCGGCCACCGCTGGACGCCGCTCGCCGCCGCCGGCCTTTACGTGCCGGGCGGCACCGCGGCCTATCCCTCCTCGGTCCTGATGATCGGGCTGCCGGCGAAGGTCGCGGGCGTCGAACGCCGGGTCATGGCCGTGCCGGCGCCGGACGGCGAGCTCAACCCACTGGTGCTCGCCGCCGCGCGCGTCGCCGGGGTGACCGAGGTCTACCGCATCGGCGGCGCCCAGGCGATCGCCGCGCTGGCCTTCGGGACCGAGACCATCGCCCCGGTCGACAAGATCTTCGGGCCCGGCAACGTCTACGTCGCAGCGGCCAAACGCCAGGTCTTCGGAACCGTCGGTATCGACATGGTCGCGGGGCCCTCGGAGATCCTGGTGGTCGCCGACAACGGCAACGACCCGGCCTGGATCGCCGCCGACCTGCTGTCCCAGGCCGAGCACGATACCGCGGCGCAGGCGATTCTGATGACCGACGATGCGGATTTCGCCGACGCCGTGGCCCGGGCCGTCCAGGACCACTTGGCGGGCCTGGCGCGGCGGCACATCGCAGGGCCGAGCTGGGAGAGGCACGGCGCCATCATCCTGCTGCCCGAGCTGTCGGACGCGCCGGCGCTGATCGACCGCATCGCCCCGGAACACCTGGAACTCGCCGTCGCCGATGCGGAGACGCTCGCGAGTCAAGTCCGGCATGCCGGGGCCATCTTCTTCGGCCGCTATACGCCGGAGGTAATCGGCGATTACGTGGCCGGACCGAGCCACGTGCTGCCCACGGGGCGCAGCGCGCGGTTTTCCTCCGGCCTCTCGGTGCTCGACTTCCTGAAGCGCAGCTCGATCATCGCCTGCGAGCCGGGCGGGCTGGCGGCGGTTGGGCGGGCCGCGGCGACGCTCGCCCGGGCCGAGGGGCTCGATGCCCATGCGCTTTCGGTCGCGATCCGCCTGGACGATAAGAGCCGAGGCGGCTGAGGGACCTGCGTTGCGCAGGACGCCCGGATGAGCGATCGGCAGCAGGACCGCGACCGGCGCAAGCGGATCGTCGACATCACCCTCGACGAGCGCAGCGTGACGCGCCGCAGCCCGGACGTGGAACACGAGCGGGCGGTCGCCATTTACGACCTGATCGAGGACAACGTCTTCGCCCCGGCGGGACACGACGGCGGCCCCTACAACCTGCATCTCTCGATCGCCGAGAACCGCCTGCGGTTCGACATCCGCGACGACGCGGACGCGCCGATCACCACGGTAAGCCTGGCGCTCCCGCCGTTCCGGCGGATCGTCAAGGACTATTTTGCCGTGTGCGAGAGCTATTTCGAGGCGATCAAGACCGCCAGCCTCTCGAAGATCGAGGCGATCGACATGGGCCGCCGGAGCCTGCACGACGAGGGTTCGGAACTGCTGCGCGACCGCCTGGACGGCAAGATCGAGCTCGACTTGGACACCGCGCGGCGGCTTTTCACCTTGATCTGCGTGCTGCACATTCGGGGCTAAGCGCGGATGCGCGATCTGCCCGGCGCCGTCCTCTTCGCCTGCAACCGAAACGCCGTGCGTTCCCCCATGGCCGAGGGCCTGCTGAAGCATCTGCTGGGCCACAGGGTCTACGTCGATTCGGTCGGCGTGCGGGGCGACCCGATCGACCCCTTCGCGGTCGAGGTGATGGACGAGATCGGCATCGACCTCTCCCGGCACCGGGCCAAGACCTTCGAAAACTTGGCGGATACCTCCTACGACCTCATCGTTTCGCTCTCGCCGGAGGCGCAGCACCAGGCGGTGGAGCTGACCCGGACCATGGCCTGCGAGGTCGAGTTCTGGAACACCTTCGACCCGACGATCGTCGAGGGCAGCCGGGAGATGCGCCTGGAGGCTTACCGCCAGGTGCGCGATTTCCTCAAGCGGCGCATCGAGGACCGCTTCACCCTCGACCTCAAGCCGGTTGTCTAGGAATAGCAACCGGCATCCTGATTCCGGATTCGCCGCCTCGGGCGGGCGGTTTGTTCCGGCGGGCGGTTTTCTGTATGATCCGCCGCGCGCCGGCGCAGCCCCAACTGAATTATGGATATGCCGGCGGAGCCTATATAATGGCCCATGAAATAATCGCAGGAACCACAGGAAGAGGAGTGCATGACCAAAGAAGATCTGCTTGAGTTCCAGGGCGTCGTCATGGAGCTATTGCCGAACGCGATGTTTCGCGTGAAGCTGGACAACGACCATGAGGTTCTGGCCCACACCGCCGGCAAGATGCGCAAGCACCGGATCCGGGTGCTCGCCGGTGATCGCGTCAACGTCGAGATGACGCCCTATGACCTGACCAAGGGCCGCATCACGTTCCGTTACAAATAGAGCCCTCAGGCGATGGCCGCCGCAACGCCCGCGCCATCGCGGAGACCCCCGCCGTTGGTCCTGGCTTCCGCCTCGCCGCGGCGCCGCGACCTGCTCCGCCAGATCGGGCTCGACGCGGAGATCGTCGAACCGGCGGAGATCGCCGAGGCCGCGGGTCCGCACGAGCCGCCGGCCCAGTACGTCAAGCGCATGGCGCGGGACAAGGCCGCCGCGGTCGCCCCGGGCCACCCGGGCGCCTTCGTTCTCGCCGCCGATACGGTGGTCGCGCTCGGCCGCCGCATCCTGCCCAAGGCCGAGGATGCGGCCACGGCCAGGGCCTGCCTGGAGCTCCTCTCCGGGCGCCGCCACCGGGTGCTCGGCGCCCTGGTGCTGATCGGTCCCGACGGGCGCCGGGCCGAACGGCTGGTCACCACGGTGGTCTCGGTGAAGCGTCTGCACGCCCGAGAGATCGAGGCCTATCTGGCCGGCGGCGAATGGCGGGGCAAGGTCGGCGGCTATGCGATTCAGGGAAGCGCGGCCAAGTTCATCCCGGCGATCAACGGTTCCTACCCCAACGTGGTCGGCCTGCCCTTGGCCGAGACCGCGGCGCTGCTCGCCGGACTGGGCTATCCGGTCGCGGCCGGGCCGCCATGAGCGTACGGCTGCTGATCTCCGCCCTGCCGGGCGAGACCCGCGCCGCCTGGGTCGCGGAGGGTCGCCTGCGCGACCTCGTGGTCTTGCGCGACGACCGGCCCTGGATCGCGGACAACATCTATTGCGGGCGCATCCAGGCGGTCGACAAGGGCCTGGCGGGCGCCTTCGTCGATATCGGCTGCGCCAGGCCCGGTTTCCTGCCGCTCGGCGAAGGGCCGAAGGGCCTCTCCCAGGGCGACGCGGTGATCGTGCGGGTCAAGCGGGAACCCGGTCCTGACAAGGGCGCGCGGCTCACCGCCCGGTTCGGGGAACTGCCGCCCGATGTGGCCGCCGCGGCGCAACGCGCCCGGCCCCCGGCGCTGCTGCGCCGGGCCGCCGATCCGATCGTCGCGGCCCTGGGGCTGGCCGAGCCGCCGGCGGAAATCGTCATCGACGATCCGGCGGCCTTCGCCGAGGCGAAGCAGGCCCTCGGCCCCCGGCCGGACCTGCTCGCGCGGCTCAAGCTCGATCTCGATCCGGCGCCGCTGTTCGAGCGGGAAGGCATCGAGGAGGCGATCGAGGCCTTGCTGGAGGCCCGCGCGGCGCTGCCCTCCGGCGGCTCGCTCCTGATCGAGCCGGTGCAAAGCCTGACCGCGATCGACGTGAATTCGGCCCGGCACGGCGGCGCCGCCAAGGCCCGGGCGCTCGACGTCAACCTGGAGGCGGCGGCGGAGATTCCGCGCCAGCTTCGCCTGCGCGCACTGTCCGGCCTGATCGTCGTCGACTTCCTCGAGCTGGGCGAGGCGGCGGCGCGCCAGCGGGTGGTCGAGGAACTCCAACGGGGCCTCAAGGACGATCCGGCGCCCTGCCGGGTGTTTCCGATGAGTGCCTCGGGCCTGGTCGAAATGACCCGGCGGCGCAGCCGGCCGGCCCTGCACGAGATTCTGACCGAGCCCTGCGGCGTCGGGGGCCGGGTCAAGGACCCGGTGACCCTGGCCTACCAGGCGCTGCGCGCGGTCCGGCGCGCGGCACGGGGCGCACCGGGCCACCGGGTCTCGGTCAGCGCCGCGCCGGGGGTCGTTGCCGCGCTCGAAGGCCCCGCCAAGCCCGCCCGCGCGGCCCTGGAAGGGCGCCTGGGCCGGCCCATCGAGCTGCGGGCCGAGCGGCACCGCGACGGCTTCGAGATCGTGCTAGACTAGCAGTCATGAGCGAAGACGACTCCGCCGGCAGGGCACGCGCCAGGCCGCCGAAAAAGGGGCGGTCTGCCGCGCGTTGCCCGATCTGCGGCGCGCCGACCAAGCCCGAGGTGCGGCCTTTCTGCTCGCCGCGCTGCGCGGATGTGGATCTCGGCCGCTGGCTTCGGGGCGCCTACCGCATCCCGACCGGCGAGACGCCGGGCGACGAGCCTGCGGATCAAGATATCCCGGACGGCGAGGCGCCGCCGCGCGGCAGCGGTTCCTAGCCGATTCGCGGCGATGACACGGGCGGGCGCGCTGCTCGGCCTCTGGCTCCTGCTGGCGGGGCCGCCCGGCCCCGTTCCCTCGAGCGCGCCGGCCCGGGCCTTCGCCCCTGAGGT
>JBHIDD010000230.1:0-4537 GCA_046759925.1 Kiloniellaceae bacterium | reverse complement strand
AACCAGATCGGGACGCTCACCGAGACCCTCGAGACCGTCGAGCTGGCGCACAAGGCCGGCTACACGGCGGTCATCTCGCACCGCTCCGGCGAGACCGAGGACGCCACCATCGCCGATCTCGCGGTCGCCACCAACTGCGGCCAGATCAAGGCGGGCGGGCTGTCGCGCTCGGACCGCCTGGCGAAGTACAACCAGCTCATCCGTATCGAGGAGGAGCTGGGCCCCGCCGCCCAGTACGCCGGGACAAGCATCCGCCGGGGCGCATGACGGCCGCCAGGGCACGTTCGTGATCAAACCCTGAAACAAATTCCCCCGCCCTTTGTGGGATCCGCGACCACAAGCTCCTTCCCAGAAGGACTGATATGGGATTTCAAAATGAACGAGCCCTGCCCCACCCTTCGACATGCCCCCTTCGTCAAGCTCAGGGGCGAGGACCTCATGTCGAGCGTGTTGTCCAGCACGGGGACATGGTGGACAGGTGTACGGAGACATGGTGGACGGTTTATGGCTCCAACTCCTGCCCGCTGGTGAGGTCCAGCATGCCGACGCGGAAGGCGCAGAAGAGAGCTGGAAGATGCCGTCGCGCTCGGTCGGCCTGAGGCCGATTGGTTTGCTGGCGAAGGCGTTGGCCGGGGGGCGTGTAGGCTGGCCAGTGAGCCGCGAAAGGCGGTCAGTCCGGGGCGCCGAGGCCGTTGTCTTGGCGGAAGGCCACACGACCGGGCGCGTTAGCGCGAGCGCCCGGCCGAGCCTGCGTGGTCGGAGTCCCCAGCATGCACGTACGCGCCTTGCGCGGGAAACGGGAGGTGCCCCGTCCGGTCGTGCCAGGGGATGGGGCGGTCCGCATCGGGAAGGTCGAAAGGAGCGAAGCCGATGATGCACGGGCGGGAGGAGGCTGACTCCCCCATAGTACCGGGGAAGCCGACGAACAAGGCCGGGCAGCTGGCGGCGGAGTCGGTGGAGGGAAGGGGGAGGCCGAGGGGAACGCAAGCCAGCAAAGCACGGCAGAGCCGGACCAGCGTGTCCCAGGCGCTGGCTTCCCGAGGCGCACATCCGCCGTCCCAGGCCGAACGCGCGTCGACGCCGACCACCCAAGGCAGGGGCCGTATGCGGGAATGCCGCTGGTACGGATCTGTGCGGGGGGCGCGGGCTAACCCGCGTCCCCACCGCGAACCAAGATTGTTTGTTTGCGCGCTGCGCGCGCCGGAAACCTCTTTGTGTCCTTCGTGACTTAGTGGTTTTATCGTGGCGTTTCCTCTGTGCCTCTGTGGTTAAATCTCACTTCGCGTTACCGAACGCCTGACAATGGCAGGTGGCCGCCCATGATCCCGAACCGGTATCCCTCGCTCGACTTCGACCTGGGCGAGGCCGCCGATCTCTTGCGCGACACGGTGATGAGCTTCGCCGCGGAAGAGATCGCCCCGCGCGCCGCGGAGATCGACCGGACCAACGAGTTCCCGCGCGATCTCTGGCCGAAGCTGGGGGCGCTCGGCCTGCTCGGCATCACCGTGGAGGAGGGCCTGGGCGGCGCCGGCATGGGCTACCTGGAGCATTGCGTGGCGATGGAGGAGATCAGCCGCGCCTCGGCCTCGGTGGGGCTGTCCTACGGCGCCCATTCCAACCTCTGCGTCAACCAGATCCGGCGCAACGGCAACGCGGACCAGAAGCGGCGCTACCTGCCGAAATTGATCTCCGGCGCCCACGTCGGCGCGCTCGCCATGAGCGAGCCGGGCGCCGGCTCCGATGTCGTCGGCATGAGGACCCGCGCGGAAAGACGCGGCGACCGCTATCTCCTCAACGGCAGCAAGATGTGGATCACCAACGGGCCGGACGCCGAGGTCCTGGTGGTCTACGCCAAGACCGACCCGCAAGCCGGGGCGCGCGGCATCACCGCCTTCCTGATCGAGAAGGGGATGAAGGGCTTTTCCACGGCGCAGAAGCTGGACAAGCTGGGCATGCGCGGCTCGAACACCTGCGAGCTCGTTTTCGAGGACTGCGAGGTGCCCGCGGACAACGTATTGGGCGCGCCGAACGAGGGGGTCCAAGTGCTGATGAGCGGGCTCGATTACGAGCGCGTGGTCTTGGCCGCCGGTCCCTTGGGCATCATGCAGGCCTGCATGGATGTCGTGGTTCCCTACCTGCACGCGCGCAAGCAGTTCGGCCAGCCGATCGGGTCCTTCCAGCTCATGCAGGGCAAGCTCGCCGACATGTACACCGCGATGAACGCGGCCAAGGCTTACGTCTACGCCGTGGCCCGGGCCTGCGATAAGGGGCAGACCGCGCGCAAGGACGCCGCCGGGGCGATCCTCTTTGCCGGCGAGCGGGCGACCTGGATGGCGCTTGAAGCCATCCAGGCCCTGGGCGGCATGGGCTACGTCAACGAGACGCCCGCCGGCCGCCTGCTGCGCGACGCCAAGCTCTACGAGATCGGCGCGGGAACCTCCGAGATCCGGCGCTGGCTGATCGGCCGCGAGCTGTTCGAGGAGACCGGGTGAAAAGGATTCACCACCAAGGCACGAAGACACCAAGGATATTTGAAGACCGGCTTGCGTTAAATCCTGATGCACAGATTTACCGCACCGCACATGCTACTGGGGGCGAATCTTTCTTTGTGCCAGCTTCGCGTCTTAGTGCCTTCGTGGTTTTCCGATTCAGTTGCGTGAACCGGCCTCAGATTATGGAGATGAGATGAGCAATCTCAAACCGCCGGCGCTCGATCCGGCCACGGTGCCAGTGCGCAAAGGGTCGGACTATCCCGAGCCGTTCATGGCCGCCGTGGCCGGGCGCGAGAAACGGGCGCTCGGCGATGCCCTGGGCCTGAAGAACTTCGGCGTCAACCTGGTTCGCCTCGCCCCCGGCGTCGCCTCCTCGCAGCGCCACTGGCACAGCCGGCAGGACGAGTTCGTCTACGTGCTGGACGGCGAACTTACCCTGATCACCGACGCGGGCGAGCAGGTGCTCAACCCCGGCATGGCGGCCGGCTTTGCGGCGAACGCCGGCGACGGGCACCGGCTCGTCAACCGGACGGCGCGGCCTGCCCTCTACCTCGAAGTGGGCGACCGCAGCGCGGGCGACGAGGTCGATTACGCCGACATCGACATGTTGATCCGTTTCGTTGACGGCGCGCGCCGCTACGTCCACAAGGACGGAACGCCTTATTAAACCTTCTTCGGCGAGGGACCTGACCACAAATTGATAGTTACTACATACAAAAAGCGGCTTGACAACATAACGGAGAGTGAGTATCTTCCCAAACAGGCATCGCGTGTTAGGGAGTTCAAGTGCCATGCCAACCATTTCCGATCTGGATCGGAGCCGTATGGACGAAATTACGGCCGGTCTCCCTACCAAGTCCGAGAAAATTCGGCGCCTTGCGGCGGCGGGCTTCAAACGGGCTGACATCGCGCGCTACTTGGACATTCGGTATCAGCATGTGCGAAACGTGCTGACCGGACCTCAACCCACGAAGGGTATGAACATAAAGCCTCGAAATGGGCCGGCTGCCCCGGTTCGCTCATCCGGGTCCGAGGGGCGAGCGGCGGTGCCCGGCGCGGAACGACAATGGATTTGGACGGCAGTGGGCAAGGGCGGACGGATCGACATTCCCGCGACGTTTCTGGAGACCATGGGCGTTGCTGAGGGCGATCCCATACAGCTTGCGGTCGAGGGAGACGCGCTTCGAATCCTTTCCAGGGACGCCGTTATTCGGGAGGTGCAGGCCTATGTGCGACGCTACATCCCGAAGGATGTCAGCCTGGTCGACGAACTCCTCAAGGAGCGCCGTGCCGAGGCGGCCCGGGAAGAGGCGGACGCCGATGAGTGATGTGGTCCTCGATGCATCCGCGGTGCTGGCGGTCGTTCACGACGAGCCGGGTGCCGAAATGGTCCGACCGCATTTGCCGGGCGCGTACCTTTCTGCGGTTAATGCTGCCGAGGTCGCGGCTAAGGTGGTGGACGGCGGCGCAGATCCAGCTGAAGCCGGAGACCGCCTGTTTCGTCTGGGCACTCGCGTCGTGGCGTTTGAGTCGCGCGATGTCGCGCCCGGAGCGCAGCTGAGGACGGCCAGCCGGTCGGCGGGGCTGTCTTTGGCGGACCGAGCCTGTCTCACCTTGGCGCAGCGGCTTGGTCTTCCCGTTCTCACGGCGGATCGAACGTGGAGTAAGCTGAATCTGAGGGTCGACATTCAGCAGATTCGGTAGCTGGAATCGTCCGTTCGCAAAGACAAAAGAGGGTAAGAGTGACATGACCATGCAGGACCCCATCGCCATCGTCGGCGCCGCGCGGACGCCGATCGGCGGGTTCCAGGGCGAGCTGTCGCCGCTCGCCGCCCCGGAGATCGGCGCGGTCGCGATCCGCGGCGCGCTGGAGCGGGCCGGCGTCAAGGCCGAGGACGTAGACGAGGTCCTCTTCGGCTGCGTCCTGCCGGCCGGCCAGGGCCAGGCCCCGGCGCGGCAGGCCGCCTTCGGCGCCGGCGTGCCCAAGTCGGTCGGCTGCACCACGGTCAACAAGATGTGCGGCTCGGGCATGAAGGCGACGATGC
>JBHIDD010000229.1:0-4540 GCA_046759925.1 Kiloniellaceae bacterium | reverse complement strand
CCCGAGGGGGGCATCGTCGCCCTCCTCGGGGCCAACGGCGCCGGCAAGACCACCACGCTCAAGGCGATCTCGAACCTCCTCCACTCGGAGCGGGGCGAGGTCACCAAGGGTTCGATCGAGTATAACGGCGAGCTCATCGACAAGCAGAACCCCTCGTCCCTCGTCAAGAAAGGGATCGTTCAGGTGATGGAGGGGCGGCACACCTTCGGCCATCTGACGGTCGAGGAAAACCTGCTGACCGGGGCCCACACCCGGGGCGCGGCCCGCGCCGAGATCCGGCGGGATCTCGAGATGGTCTACGGCTATTTCCCGCGCCTCAAGGAACGGCGGACGGCGAAGGCCGGCTACGTCTCGGGCGGCGAGCAGCAGATGTTGGTGATCGGGCGGGCCCTGATGGCCCGGCCGAAGCTGATCCTCCTCGACGAGCCCTCGATGGGCCTCTCACCGCAGCTGGTCGAGGGCATCTTCGAGACGGTCAAGCGGCTCAACGAGGACGAAGGCGTCTCCTTCCTGCTCGCCGAGCAGAACACCCATATGGCGCTGAAATACGCCAGCTACGGCTATATCCTGGAGAACGGCCGGGTCGTGCTCGACGGCGATGCCGAGACGCTCAGCCGGAACGAGGATGTCAAGGAGTTCTACCTGGGGCTTTCCGCCAGCGGCCGCAAAAGCTACCGCGACGTCAAGCACTACCGGCGGCGCAAGCGCTGGCTGGCGTGAGCCGAAACCCCATTCCGCCCAGCTCGGCAAGTTTTCGCGTCAACGAGCCGGGATGGCCATCCTATGCCAGGAACGAGAGGCATGACGGCCGCCGGTGGCTTCTATGACGACCTGGAAACGCGCGATCCGGAGGCGCGCGAGACCGCGCTCCTGGCGGCGCTGGCCCGCCAGGTCGCGCACGCCAAGGCGAAGGCGCCGGGTTTTGCCCGAATCCTGAAGGATGTCGACCCGGCATCGGTGGCCGACCGGCGCGCGCTCGCCGCGCTGCCGGTCACCCGCAAGGCGGACCTGATGGCGCTGCAGAAGGACGACCCGCCGCTCGGCGGGCTTGCCGCCATCGCGCCCGGCGCCGCCGCGCGCCTCTTCGCCGGACCCGGCCCGATCTACGAACCGGAGGCCCCGCGCCCCGATTTCTGGCGCTCGGCGCGGGCGCTCTTTGCCGCCGGGTTCCGCGCCGGCGACGTGGTGCACAATGCCTTCTCCTACCACCTGACCCCCGGCGGCTGGATCCTGGATTCCGGCCTGCGGGCGCTCGGCTGCGCGGTGGTGCCCGCCGGGGTCGGCAACAGCGAAGCCCAAGCCCAGGCGATCGCCCAGCTTCGCCCCGTGGGCTATGCCGGCACGCCCGACTTCCTCAAGGTCCTGCTCGATACCGCGGCCGCGCTTGGCCTGGACTGTACCAGCATCGCCAAGGCGCTGGTCTCGGGCGGCGCGCTCTTCCCGTCACTGCGCCAGGACTACGCCGGCCGCGGCATTCGGATGCTGCAATGCTACGCGACCGCGGATGTCGGACTCATTGCCTACGAATCGGCCGCCGACCGGGGGATGATCGTCGACGAGGGCCTGATCGTCGAAATCGTCCGCCCGGGCACCGGCGACCCGGTCCCCGAGGGCGAGGTCGGCGAGGTCGTGGTCACCACCCTCAATCCGGACTATCCGCTGATCCGACTCGCCACCGGGGACCTGTCGGCCGTGCTGCCCGGGTTAAGCCCGTGCGGACGTACCAATCTTCGGCTCAAAGGCTGGCTGGGCCGGGCCGACCAGACCACCAAGGTCAAGGGCATGTTCGTCCACCCGGCACAGGTGGCCGAGGTGCTCAAGCGCCATCCCGAGGTGACCAAGGCCCGGCTGATCGTCGCCCGCCGGGGCGAGGCCGATGTCATGACCCTGCACTGCGAGGTCGCCGGCGCGCAGGCGGGCGAGGCCCTGGCCGGGGCGATCGCCGGGTCGCTCCGGGCGGTGTGCAACCTCGGAGGGGAGGTCAGGCTAGCCGCCCCCGGCGCGCTGCCCAACGACGGCAAGGTCATCGAGGACACCCGCAGCTACGACTGATACCGACGAGCAAATGAACGGACTCAGGCCGGTCCTTTGCGAGGCGGCAAGCGCGACCGCGCGCCGCCGCGGATGCGGCCGCAAGCCAAACGGACGGATGTCCGCGCCCGGCGTCCGAGGGATCGTACGACAAGTCAATTCATTGGCTTGTCGATATGAGGCGGGCGCCGGCTCGCCAAGTCATCAAAATCCCGATTATCAAAATTGTGCCTTATTTGGGGCCAAGTCCGACCACATTCGCGTCCTATATGTTCAGCTACGGAGACTTCCCCTCTCTGTCTGAGGCTTCCAGCCGGTCTCGAATACATGCCCCCCAAGGCTGGAAACTCGGGCGGTCGCCGGTTCCGACCCCGGTGACCGCCTTTCCCTGTTTTGGCACGCGAGGTCTGCCCGGGCGCATGCCGGCGGTTTGGCCGCGCCCGGGCGATCTGTTATACCCACGCCAGCCCGTCGTTGCGCCCGAGGCAGTGGCCGTGCCATCCCGTCCCCTTGCCGCCACGGCAACCCCTTCATGAGCCTTCTCGAAGGCCGCGATCTGACCTGCATTCGCGGCGAACGGCGCGTGTTCGCGGGGCTCGGTTTCGCCCTGCCGGCCGGGGGCGGCTTGATCCTCACGGGCCCCAACGGCAGCGGCAAGTCGAGCCTGCTGCGCTTGCTCGCCGGGCTCCTCGAGCCGGCCCAAGGCGCGCTCCTCTGGGACGGTCGGCCGGTCGCCGCCGACCCGGAGGCGCATCGCCTGCGCCTGCAGTACCTGGGCCATCTCGATGCCGTGAAACCGATGCTCACCGCGGCCGAGAACCTGGCCTTCTGGGCGGCGCTTTCCGGCGGCGGACGGGCCGAGGTCGCGCGGGGGCTCGAGGGATTCGGCCTGAGCGCGCTGGCCGAGGTGCCGGGGCGGCTGCTGTCGGCCGGACAGCGGCGCCGTCTGGCGCTGGCCCGGCTGCTGGCGGGACCGGCCGAGCTCTGGCTGCTCGACGAACCCACCGCCGGCCTGGACCGGGAGTCGCTCGTCTGCCTGAGCGCGGCGATCGCGGCGCTCCGCGCGCGCGGCGGCCGGGTCGTGGCGGCCACCCATGCGCCTCTGGAGATGCCCGAGGCGCAGGTGCTCGCCCTCGACGACTTCGCCGCCGGACAGGCGCCGGCAATCGGCGGCGCCTCGGAGGCCGACTGGTGAGCGTCTGGAGCCACATCGTCGGGCGCGACCTGCGCCTGGCGCTCCGCCAATGGGCGGACGCCGGCATGGTGGTGCTGTTCTTCGTCCTCATCGCCGCGCTGGTTCCCATTGGGGTCGGGCCGGAACCGAACCTGCTCGCGCGCATGGCCCCGGGCGTGATCTGGGTGACCGCCCTGCTTGCGGTGTTGCTGTCGCTCGAGCGCCTGTTCCTCGCCGACTACGAGGACGGCTCGCTCGATCTTCTGGCGCTTTCGCCCATGCCGCTGGAGCTCGTCGTGCTCGCCAAGGTGCTGGCGCACTGGCTGACCACCGGGCTGCCGCTGATTGCCGCGGCCCCGCTGATCGCCCTGCTCTACAACCTGGATCCCGCGGGCCTGCCGATCCTCATTCTGGCCATGGCGCTGGGCACGCCGAGCATGAGCCTGATCGGGGCCATCGGGGCGGCGCTGACCCTGGGCGCGCGGCGCGGCGGCGTGTTGATCGCCCTGCTCGCCCTCCCACTCAACATTTCGGTCCTGATCTTCGGGGTGATGGCCGTCGATGCGCACTTGGCGGGCCTCGGCGCGCGGCCGCATCTGCTGTTGCTCGGAGCCCTCTTCCTGATCATGCTGGTCCTCGCGCCGCTGGCCGCCGCCGCGGCCTTGCGGCAGGCGCTGGAATGACTAGGTTACGGCTGATCCGAATCAAAGACGCGCGGCCGCCAGACATATAGGAGGACTGCGCCCCAAACCGCAACGCAAGGCCAGGCCCCTAGCCCATGCACCGTTTCGCCAATCCCGGCCGCTTCCTGCGGCTCGCCGATGCGCTCCTGCCGTGGAGCGCCGCGCTTGCCGTCGTAGCGATCGCGGTGGGGCTTTACCTGGGCCTGTTCGAGGCGCCGCCGGATTATCAGCAGGGCGAGAGCGTGCGGATCATGTACGTCCACGTCCCCTCGGCCTGGATGGCGCTTTTCGTCTACTCGACCATCGCCGCGGCCAGCGCGGCGGCGCTGATCTGGCGCCATCCCCTGGCCGATCTGGTCGCCAAGGCCTCCTCGCCCGTGGGCGCCAGCTTCACCTTCCTGGCGCTCGTCACGGGCTCGTTATGGGGCAAGCCCATGTGGGGCGCCTGGTGGGTCTGGGATGCGCGCCTGACCTCGGTCTTGGTGCTGTTCTTCCTGTATCTGGGCCACATGGCGCTGATGAACGCCTTCGAGGACCGGGTCCGGGGTTACCGGGCCGCCGCGGTGCTCGCGCTGGTCGGTTTCGTCAACGTGCCGATCATCAAGTTCTCGGTCGACTGGTGGAGCACCCTGCACCAGCCGGCCAGCGTGCT
>JBHIDD010000228.1:0-4592 GCA_046759925.1 Kiloniellaceae bacterium | reverse complement strand
CGCCCCGGCCGCCCGCAGGCGCGCCGCCCGCTCCTTGCGGGTTGGGGCCGGCACCTGCGGCATGCGCGCGGCCGGCGTGCCGGGCCGGGCGGAATAGGGGAAGACGTGCAAATAGGTGAGCCCGCAGTCCTCGACCGCGCGGAGCGTGTTGCGGAACATCGCCTCGGTCTCGGTCGGGAAGCCGGCGATCAGATCCGCGCCGAAGACCACGTCGGGCCTGAGCGCCCGCACGCGCGCGCAAAGCCCGAGCGCGTCGGCCCGGCCGTGCCGCCGCTTCATGCGTTTCAAGATCAGGTCATCACCCGACTGAAGCGAGAGGTGCAGATGGGGCATCAGCCGCGCCTCCTCGGCGATGAGGCGCAAGAGGTCCTCGTCCAGCTCCGCCGGGTCGACGGAGGACAGGCGCAAGCGCGGCAGCGCCGGCACCAGCCTGAGCAGGCGGCGCATCATCTGGCCCAGGCCCGGGCCGCCCGGCAGGTCCCGGCCGTAGGAGGTGACGTCGACGCCGCTCAGCACCACTTCGGCGGTGCCGCCTTCGACCAGCGTGCGCACCTGGGCGACCACCTCGCCCAAGGGCACCGAGCGGCTGTTGCCCCGGCCGAAGGGGATGATGCAGAAGGTGCAGCGGTGGTCGCAGCCCTGCTGAACCTGGACGAAGGCGCGGGTCCGCTCCGCGAAGCCCTGGATCAGGTGCGCGGCGGTCTCCTTGACCGCCATGATGTCGTTGACCAGAACCCGCGCGCGCTCGTCCGGGCCAAAGCTTGCGGCTTTCAGCTTTTCCGCGTTGCCGAGCACCCGGTCGACCTCGGGCATGGCGGCGTACGCTTGCGGGGCGATCTGCGCGGCGCAGCCGGTGACGATCAGCCGCGCCCCGGGATGCTCGCGCCGGGCCCGCCGGATCGCCTGGCGCGCCTGGCGCTCGGCCTCGGCGGTCACCGCGCAGGTATTGACGATGACCGCGTTCTGGAGCCCGCTCGCGCGGGCATGGTCGCGCATGACCTCGGACTCGTAGGCGTTCAGCCGGCAGCCGAAGGTGATGATCTTGGGTTCGCTCGGCGCCGCGGTCATGCCAACGGCTCCTGGCGCAGGAGCCGGGGGTCGAGCTCGCCGGTAAAGGAGGTTGCGACCGGCCCGGTCATCGTCACGTGGCCGTCATCCCGCCAGTCGATCGTGAGCGGCCCGCCGTCCAGGGTCACCTCGACCCGGCGGCCGGTCAGGTCCCGCCGGGCCGCGGCCACGGCGGCGGCGCAGGCCCCGGTGCCGCAGGCCTGGGTCAGGCCGGCGCCGCGCTCCCACACGCGCAGCCGCAATCGGTCGGGTCCGGTGACTTGCGCGACCCCGATGTTGGCCCGCTCGGGGAACAACGGGTCGTGCTCGAGGTCGGGTCCGAGGCGCGCGAGGTCGACCGCATCCGCATTGTCGACGAAGAAGACCGCATGCGGGTTGCCCATGGACACCGCGACCGGATCGCGAAGCGCGCCGCGGGCAAGTTCCAGGTGCAGGGTATCCTGCGCGCGGGCGAGCGGGACGTCGCGCCAGCCGGTCCTGGCCTCGCCCATGTCGACGGAGATTTTTCCGGCCCCGGCCGTCTCGGCCGCCAGCAGGCCGGCCAGCGTCTCGATGGTCACCCGCCGGCGTCCGGTCTCGGCCATGACGAGCGCGGCGGCGCAGCGCGTGCCGTTGCCGCAGGCGGCCACCTCGCCGCCGTCGGCGTTGCGGAAGCGCAGGAAAACGTCGGCCGCGCCGTTCTTCGCCGGCTCCATGAGGACGACCTGGTCGCAACCGACCCCGCGGCGCCGGTCCGCGATCATGCGCGCGGTCTCGTCGGTCACGGCGAAGGGCGCCTGGCGCGCGTCGACGACCACGAAGTCGTTGCCGAGGCCGTGCATCTTGATGAAACGCCGTGGGTTCATGGTCCCGGGTTATATGGCGTCCGGGGGTGAGGAGTCCATGCGGATCGCATCGCAGCTCTCCCCCAAGCCGGCGGGCTTGACCTTTCGGTGCCGGGCCCCTAATTTCCGCCCTGCTCAAGCCATGGGTGTCCCGCCCGGCTCCCCAAATTCTGAATTCAAGGGGAGCCCCGCCGGTCCGCGAGTTTCGCGCACCGGCGCGCGTTGTGCTTGGGCGGGCGTTTGCCCGCGCCTCATGCTTCGACAGGCTCAGCATGAGGCTTTAGGTAAGGCTTGTTTTGAGGCCTCATCCCTGAGCTTGACGAAGGGAGCCTGTCGAAGGGCGAGGCCGAAACGGCGATCAACCGGAATCGGAACCGTCGATGTTCGACAGCCTGCAGGAAAGGCTCGGCGAGGTCCTGGGGAAACTCACCCGGCGCGGGGCCTTGAGCGAGGCCGAGGTGACCTCGGCGCTGCGCGAGGTGCGCGTGGCGCTCCTCGAGGCCGACGTGGCCCTGCCGGTGGTCAAGGACTTCGTCGACGGCGTCCGGGCCAAGGCAGTCGGGCGGGAGGTCCTGCGCTCGGTCACGCCGGGTCAGATGGTGGTCAAGATCGTCCACGACCACCTGGTCGAGATGCTGGGCGCCGAGGCCGTGCCGCTCGCGTTCGACGTGCCGCCGCCGGCGATCATCATGCTGGTCGGCCTGCAGGGCTCGGGCAAGACCACGAGCTGCGCCAAGATCGGCCTGAGGCTTTCGGCCAAGGAGAAGAAGAAGGTGCTCGCGGCCGCGCTCGACGTGCGCCGCCCGGCGGCCCAGGAGCAGCTTAAAGTGCTCGCCGGGCAGGCGGGCCTCGGCTTCCTCGACAACGTGCCGGGCGAGCCGCCGGCGGCGATCGCCAAGCGTGCGGTGCAGAGCGGCGCGTTGGAAGGCTTTGATGTGGTCCTGCTCGATACCGGCGGGCGCCTCGCGATCGACGAGGAGCTGATGGCCGAGGCGGCCGGTATCCGCGACGCGGTCAAGCCGCACGAGACGCTGCTGGTCGCCGATGCCATGACCGGCCAGGACGCGGTGACGCTCGCCCGGAACTTCAGGGACAAGGTGGGCCTGACCGGCATCATGCTGACCCGCGTCGACGGCGATGCGCGCGGCGGCGCGGCGCTCTCCATGCGCGCGGTCACCGGCTGTCCGATCAAGCTGCTGGGCGTCGGCGAAAAGCTCGATCAGCTGGAGGGCTTTCACCCGGACCGCATCGCCTCGCGGATCCTCGGCATGGGGGACGTGGTCTCCCTGGTCGAGAAGGCCGCCGAAACGATCGAACAGGAGGCGGCCGAAAAGCTCGCCAGGAAGATCGAGCGGGGCCGGTTCGATCTCGACGACCTGGGCCAGCAGCTCAGGCAGATGCAGAAAATGGGCGGGCTGTCCGGCATGATGAGCTTGCTGCCCGGCATGTCGAAGCTCCAGCAGCAGCAGCTCCAAAGCGCCAGGATCGACGACGGCGTTATCAAGCGCCAGCTCGCCATGCTGTCCTCCATGACGCCGCTGGAGCGCCGCCGCCCCGAGCTGATCAAGGCGAGCCGCAAGCAGCGCATCGCGCGCGGCTCGGGAACCACGGTGCCCGAGGTTAACAAGCTGCTGAAGCAGTACCAGGAGGCCAACCGCTTGATGAAGCGGGTCCGCAAGATGGGCAAGAAGGGCCTGACGCGCGGCGGCCTGGCCGGCATGATGCCGCCGGGCGGCGGTTTCCCCCGCTAGGCTGGGCCCCCATGCTTCGACAGCCTCGGCATGAGGGCTTCAGCCCAGGGCTTGACGAAGGGGAGCCTACCTGGGGGCAGGGGCCGTTGCCCCGGCTCATGAACCCGAGGCCGACACCGGCCACTCCACGAGGAACGAACAGAGGGAAAAGGAAAATCGATGTCTCTTAGGATCCGACTGGCCCGCGGCGGCGCGAAGAAGCGCCCCTTCTACCGCGTCGTCGTGGCGGACTCGCGCAGCCCGCGCGATGGCCGTTTCATCGAGAAAATCGGCGTCTACAACCCGATGGTTCCGAAGGATCACCCGGAGCGGCTGCGCCTCAATGAGGCGCGCGCCAAGCACTGGCTCTCGGTCGGCGCCACGCCGAGCGACCGGGTCGCCCGCTTCCTGGGCCAGGCCAACATCATCCCGATGCCCGCGATTCCGGAACAGACCCGGAAGAGCCAGCCGAAGACGAAGATGCTCGAGCGGCGGAAGGCCGCCGCGGAGGCCGAAAAGGCCGCGCAAACCGCGGCCGCCCGGGCGGCGGTAGAGCCAGCCGCGGCAGAAGCGGCCGCCGCCGCGCAAACGCCGGCCGAGGAAACCCCGGCGCAAGCAGCGCTGGCCGACGAGGCCCCGCCCGAGGTGCCGGGTGAGGAGGCCCCGCCCGAGGTGCCGGGTGAGGGGGTCCCGGCCGAGGCGGTGGCCGACGAGGCGGCGAGCGAAGCGGCCCCGGGGCAAGCGGCGTCCGTCGAACCGGCGCCGGCGGGCGAGGCCGCGACCGATGAGACGCCACCGGACGAGGTGGCCTTCGAGGCGGGGACCGTAGCGCCGAGGGCCGAGGCGGAGGCGGCCGAGATCGAAGCAGCTGCGGCCGAGGCAGAGGCGCCCGAGACCGAAGCGCCGAGGGCGGAGGCCGATGCGCCTGCGGCGGAGGCTGATGCACTTGCGGCCGAGACCGAAGCGCCTG
>JBHIDD010000227.1:0-4596 GCA_046759925.1 Kiloniellaceae bacterium | reverse complement strand
AGCGAACGGCGGAGCGACCCGCGCCGCAACCGCCGCCCCCGCGGCCCGGGCCCCCGGGCCGGTGGCGCGCAGGTCCAGCTCGTTGCCCGGGGCCGCCGCCAGCATCATCAGGCCCATGATCGACGCGCCGGAGACCTCGATGCCGTTCTTGACCACCGTGACCTCAGCGTCGAACGCCTCGGCCAACTTGACGAACTTGGCCGCGGCTCGGGCGTGCAGGCCGCGCTGGTTGACGATGGTGACACGAGCCTGGGCGACCGTCTCCTTCATTACGCCTTGTCGGCCAGAAGCTGCGAGGCGACATTGATGTACTTGCGTCCGGCCTGCTGCGCCTGGGCAACCGCCGCCGCCAGGGTCTCGCTCTGGCGCAGGCTGGCCAGCTTGATCAGCATGGGCAGGTTGACGCCGGCGATCACCTCGACCCGGCCCTGGTCGAGCATCGAAATCGCCAGGTTGGAGGGCGTCCCGCCGAACATGTCGGTGAGCAACACCACGCCATCCCCCTCGTCCGCCTTGGCGACGCTGTCGATGATCTCCTGGCGCCGTTGCTCGATATCGTCTTCGGGGCCGATGCAGATCGCGGTCATGTTCTTCTGCGGCCCGACGACGTGTTCGAGCGCGCCCACGAATTCCTTGCCAAGGTACCCGTGGGTAACCAGTACCATTCCGATCATTTGCCCGTCCTTCGGTCTTTCGAACCGCGGCGTTCTAGCGCGATTCCGGCAGCGAATCACGTTCGTTGTGGCCGGTCGGGCCCGATGTCGCGGTGCGTGAGGTTGACCTGGCGACCCAGTCGCCTGAGCCAGGCGGCGATTTTTTCGGCCACCGCCACCGAACGGTGGCGTCCGCCGGTGCACCCGACCGCAATCGTCAGATAGCTCTTGCCCTCCTGCTCATACCGCGGCAGCAAGGGGGCGAGCATATCGGTCAGCCGGTCGAGGAAGGCGGGGAAACCCGGATCGGCCGCCACGTAGCGGGCGACCGGCGGATCCAGGCCGTTCAGGTCGCGCAGTTCCGCCTCGTAATGCGGGTTCGCCAGGAACCGCACGTCGAAGACCAGATCCGCCTCGCGCGGCAGGCCGTAGCGGTAGGAAAACGAGGTCACGAAGATCGCCATGCCCGGGGTGGTCTCGAGCCCAAGGTGGCCGGTCAGGACCTGGCGGAGCTCGGCGGGATTCAGGCTCGAGGTGTCGACCACCAGCTCCGCCCGGGCGCGCAAAGGCGCGACCAGCCGGCGCTCGGCGCCGATGCCATCGGCAACCGGGCGGTCCGGCGCCAGGGGATGGCGGCGCCGGGTCTCGGTGAAACGCCGACCCAGTGCCTCGTCGTCGCAGTCGAGAAACAGGAGGATCACGTGCAAGTCCGGCTTGGCGCCCAGGCGGTCGAGCTGCTCCAGGAAGGGCCGTACGGCGAAGTTGCGGGTGCGGATGTCGACGCCGACGGCGATCGCGCCATGCAAATCGCGCTCGCCGACCATGGCATCGAGCAGGCTGAGCGGCAGGTTGTCGACCGCCTCGTAGCCGATGTCCTCCAGCGCCTTGAGCGCGGTCGACCGGCCGGCTCCCGACAGCCCGGTGACCAGCACGACGCGCCGGCGCGCGTTCCCGGAGCCGCCTCGATCCGTCGGCCTGGACTTTCCGGGCACTGCTTGGAGGTCCTGCGGCATGGTCGATGGGTCGGCTGGCCGTCCCGGATCGACGCGCGTTTCGGCCCGCCGGATTCCGGTGGGCCCGGGCGTCTTCGAGGGCATTATAGAAACCGCCCCAGCGTGCAGGGCAAGGCGCAGCTTCGCCGGGGCCGAGACCTCGAAGGGATCAAGGGCGATGCAAGGCACGGCGAGGCCCAGGAACTCCTCTTGCCCTTGCTCGGGTAGGCGCTCGACCGCCGCCGCGGCGACCAAGTCGACCAGCAGGCCGACGCGCGCTTCCGGCAGGCGCGGCACCTCGAAGATGCCCAGGCCGCGGACCTCCATCTTGCCGGCGATGCTGGCCGGGGCGCGGGCCATCAGGGCGCTCCCATGGGGGCCGTCCCGCCTGCGCAGTTCGCACCGGTCATCGGCCACCAGATACCCGCCCCGGTCGATCAGGCGCAGGGCCAAATCCGACTTGCCGGCACCCGACGGGCCGCGCAGCAACACGCCAAGCGGTCCATCGGCGCCGCCGAGGGCGATGCAGGTGGCGTGGATCAGCAGCGGCGCCATGAACCGCGGCGCCCCTACTCCGCCGGCAGCCGGATCACGAAGCGCGCGCCGACCACCCGGTCGCCGTCGTCCATGCGGTTCTCGGCCCGGATGGTGCCGCCGTGCGCCTCGACGATCTGCTTGGAGATGCTCAGGCCCAGGCCCGAGTGGATGCCGAACTTTTCGGTCCTCGGCCGCTCGCTGTAGAAGCGCTCGAAGACCGCGGCCAGCTTGCCCATTGGGATGCCCGGACCTTCGTCGGAGACCGTGATCACGACCCAGGCGCCGTCGCGCCAAGCCGCCAGGCCGATGGTGCCGCCGGGCGGGCTGAAGGTGATCGCGTTGCTGATCAGGTTGCGCAGCACCTGGCCGAGGCGCCCCTCGATGCCCTGGAGCAAGAGGTTCTGGTGGTCGGCGATTTCGAGCCGGAAGCGCGGCCCGTCCTCGGACGAGGTCGCCTGGTGGACTTCGACCAATGCGCTGAGAAGCCGGCCGGCGTCGATCGTCTCGGTCTGGGCACGGGACAGCTCGGCATCCAGCCGCGAGGCATCGGAAATATCGCCGATCAGGCGGTCGAGCCGCTGCACGTCGTCCAGAATTACGGACATAAGCTTCTTCTGCTGCTCCGAGTCCTCGACCCGGGCCACCGTCTCGACCGCACTGCGCAGCGAGGTGAGCGGGTTCTTGATTTCGTGCGCCACGTCTGCGGCGAAACCTTCGATGGCGTCCAGGCGTCCCCAGAGCGCCTCGGTCATGTCGCGCAGCGCGCCCGAGAGGTCGCCCAGCTCGTCCCGGCGGTGCGTGAAGTCGGGGATCTCGAACTGCCGGCCCTTGCCGTGGCGGACCAGGTCGGCGGCCTCGGCCAGGCGCCGGACCGGCCGGGCGATGGTCCCGGCAAGGTAAAGCGAAAGCAGGACCGTCACCGCGAGCGCGACGGCGAAGACCAGCAGGATGTCGAGCCGCCGGTCGCGCACCCCGGCCGCGATCTCGGCGCCGTCCTTGGAGAGCATGAGGGCGCCCAGCACCTGGCGATAACGCTGCACCGGCACCGCGACCGAGAGCGCGAGACGACCGGCCCGGTCGGCGCGCACCATGCCGGGGCTCTCGCCGGCGAGCGCGCGCTCGACCTCCTCGTAATCACCGGCCCTCTGGATACGGGCCTCGCGGTATTCGGGCAGTTCGCCGACGAACGGCAACCAGTTGATCGCCCGGTCGTAAAGCCGGTCGATCCAGGTCAGCAGCGAACCGTCGTCGGGCGGCGGCAGCTCCATCACCTGGACCTGGCCGCCCGGGCCGATCAGGACGAAGCTGTCGGCGAGCAGCTCCCCCGAGCGGGCGAAGATGCGCGCCCGCACCCCGGTATCGACCAGCAGGACGCGCATCAGATGCCGCGCCATCTCGGGCAGCAGGCGCTCTTCGCCCCTCCGGGTCGAAACCACGGCCGTGCTGCCCAAGGACAGGGCAAAGGCCCGGCCCTGGATCCGCAGGGCATCCAGTTCCGAGGCGATCAGGCTCTGCCGGTACTGGTCCAGATGAAGCAGGCCGAGCACCGGGATCAGCAGGACCAGGACGTTGAGCGTCAGAATCCGGCGGGTGAGCGTCGAGGGCCAGCCGCGTCGGCGGCCCCGCGCAGTGCCGGCGGGTTTGGCGGAACCCCGCTCGCCCGGTCGCCGCGCGCGCCGGGCCGTCTTGTCCCCGGGGCCCGGCACCGGGCGCTGCGCCGTCGCTGCCGCCGCGCGGACGGTCAAGCCGCGATCCATAGGACTGTCGGCGCTCATCTGTCCCGGGTCATGGGCGTTGTTGATCCAACGGCCGACTTGCGGTCGAGCCCGTTTCGCGCCCTTTCCTCGTGCGGCCTTCCCTTATGTTTCCTTGTAGCGGTAGCCGACTCCGTAGAGGGTCTCGATCTGACCGAAATCCTCATCGACCTCCTTGAACTTCTTGCGCAGCCGCTTGATGTGGCTGTCAATGGTCCGGTCGTCAACGTAGACGGATTCCCCATAGGCGGCGTCCATCAATTGGTCCCGGTTCTTGACGTGACCGGGCCGGTAGGCAAGGGCCTTCAGAATCAGGAACTCGGTGACCGTCAGGTCGACCGGCCGGTCCTTCCAGGTGCAGAGGTGACGCGCCGGATCGAGCACCAGATCGCCGCGCAGCAGCGGCTTTTCACCGCCCGCGGGCCCGCCGCCTTCGCGGGCCGCACGTTCACGGCGCAGCAGCGCCCGGATCCGCTCGATCAACAGGCGCTGGGAGAAGGGCTTGGTGATATAGTCGTCGGCGCCCATGCGCAGGCCCAGGACCGCATCGACCTCCTCGTCCTTGGAGGTGAGAAAGATGATCGGCAGGTTGGAGTTCTGGCGCAGGCGGCCGAGCAGCTCCATGCCGTCCATGCGCGGCATCTTGATGTCGAGGATGGC
>JBHIDD010000226.1:0-4653 GCA_046759925.1 Kiloniellaceae bacterium | reverse complement strand
GCCCTTTGGAATCCTTGACCCTTTTCGTGGGCTTCGCTGATCAGCTCATCAAACATGAACGGACAAATCCCTTCGGGCGATTTTGAATGGAATCTCATGCAGACGTTTTGCGATACATTTGACGTACAGCGTACTTTGCACTAGATATTGGCATGATTCGAAGCTTCAAGGATCGCCGCACAGAGCGGGTTTTCAATGGCGAGCGAATTGGGGAGTTCCAGGGCTTCGCGCGACAGGCCGAGAAACGGCTCCGCCTGCTGGACGCCGCCGATACGCTTGAAGCCCTGAGGGCCTTGCCCAGCAACCGTCTTGAGGCGCTCAGGGGCGATCGTCAAGGCCAGTTCAGCATTCGGATCAACCGGCAATGGCGGGTGTGCTTCCAATGGCACGAGGAGGGCCCGCACAACGTTGAGATCGTGGAGTATCACTGAGGGAGGCAGCCATGCCCCGTGAACCAATCCATCCCGGCGAGTTTCTAGTGGATGAGCTTGAGGAACTCGGGATGAGCGCCGCCGGGCTTGCCCGAATCATTCGCGTTCCGGCGAACCGGATTTCGCAGATCATCTCCGGGAAGCGGAACATCACAGCGGACACGGCCCTGCGGCTCGGCCGGTATTTCGGCACCGGCCCGCAAATCTGGCTGAACCTTCAGCAGGCGTACGAGCTTGATCTGGCAAGGCAGGAGGTCGGGCCGGAGATTGAGGCCATCCCACGCCGAGAACCTGCACCGCAACCGTGAGCAAGTCAGTGACGGTGAGAGAATTACTCGTCGAATTCCAAGACGGGGGTCACCATAATGGAAAGGGAATATTCTTTTAGTTCGAGTTCCCCCGCCTCGGCCGAGGCGTATCGGACCCGGTCGCTTATATGCTGGGCGATAATGATTCCCCGCACGGGACGGCCTCCAGCAAGGTGTCGTTTTACCCAGCCCTTGTAACGCAGGATTTGACCGACGACGGCATCCGGTCCTCGACGAACCTTAAGCTCAATAATGACGAGGCCCCCGTCACGATCTTCAGCAAGTATGTCGATGTTGCCCACGGGCGTGGGATACTCAACCCCATCTCTGCCATCGTCATCTACAAATAGCCGTAGTCCGGGTTCGATTGCCTCAAGATTTTCCTGAGGCCCAACAAGAAAATCTCGAAGGTGAGCCTCGGCAGCGAACGCTTGGTCACCGATCGGCTCCGTTACTGTCGGCTCTGCACCCGCATCTTCGTCCAATTGTCCAACGGCGAGGCGACCATCTTCCTGTTACCAAATTCCCCATGTTCCGTGCCTCGCAGGGTCATAGAGCTCGAGTTTCCCGCGCTCGGGGCGGTACAGGAAGTCGTACTGCAAGTCGGCGCGCCGCGGTTTCCGGTTCTCGGGGTAGTGAATACGGGAGGGATGGTTGACCGTGCAGACAATAACCTGGCACGAAATGGTATTCCAGTTGGTGTTGGGCCACCTCTCCAGAATCCAGTCCCGCACGGCGACGTTGCTCGTTTCCGGGCCAAGTGCCTCAACCGCTTGGCGGACCATTTGCCAAACGTAGGGTTTCGGTTCGTCTTGCGATGATACCGGAGGCATGTATTTCTCTAGGCTTGAGACGGGCGGTACACGCTACCGCCGGCCGAAGAGCTTCTCGATGTCGGCGAGCTTGAGCTCGATGTAGGTGGGCCGGCCGTGGTTGCACTGGCCGGAATGGGGGGTCGCCTCCATCTGGCGCAGGAGCGCGTTCATCTCCTCGAGGTTGAGTCGGCGCCCGGCGCGCACCGAGCCGTGGCAGGCCATGGTGCCGCAGATATGCCCCAGGCGCTCGCGCAAGCCGGGCGCCTCGCCGAGGGTGGCCAGCTCGTCGGCCAGGTCGCGCAGCAGGCCCTGGGCATCGATCTCGCCCAACAGCGCCGGGACCTCGCGCACCACCACGGCGCCCGGGCCGAAGGCTTCGATCACCAGGCCCAGCTCGGCCAGCTCCCCGGCCCGGGCGGCGAGGCGCTGCGCCGCCGGCTCGTCGAGCTCCACCACCTCGGGGATGAGCAGGATCTGGCGCTGGACGCTGGCCTCGGCGAGCTCGGCCTTCATGCGCTCGTAGACCAAGCGCTCGTGCGCGGCATGCTGGTCGACGATGACCATGCCATCCCCGGTCTGGGCGACGACGTAGGTGCCGTGGACCTGGGCCCGCGCCGCGCCCAGGGGATAGTCCTCGTAGGCCGCCGCCTCCGGTTCGGGCGCGGCGGCCGGCCCGGCCGCGGCTCTTGCCGCCGGGGCGGCGTCGAGTCCCGGCAAGGGCGCGTGGTAGGCGGCGGCCGCCTCGGCCATGCCGCGCGGAACGCCGCCGCTTCTCCCGCCCCGCCACGCGTAACCGCCCGCAGGCGCTTCGCCCGGCTTGAGGGCGCCCAGGGCCGCGGTCGCCACGCTGGTCGAGGCGCGGTGCCCGGCTTCGGCGAGCGCGTGCTTGCAGGCCCCGACGATCAGGCCGCGCACCAGGCCGGGATCCCGGAACCGCACCTCGGCCTTGGTCGGATGCACGTTGACGTCGAGCGCATGGGGCGGCAGATCCAGGAACAGCGCCACCATGGCATGGCGGTCGTGGGCCACGAAGTCGTGAAAGGCGCCGCGCACCGCGCCATAGAGCAGCTTGTCGCGCACCGGCCGGCCGTTGACGAAGAGGTACTGGTGCTGCGCGCTGCCGCGGTTGAGGGTCGGCAGGCCGATGTAACCGCTGAGGCGCAGGCCCTCGCGCGCGGCCTCGATGGGCAACGCGTTGTTCGCGAAGTCGCGGCCCATCACCGCGCCGAGGCGCTTCAAGCGCGAGTCGAACGGCCCGCCCTCGGCCGGCGCCAGGCGCATCACCTGGCGCGCGTCCTCGACCAGCGTGAAACCGACCTGCGGATGGGCCATGGCCAGGCGGGAGAGCGAATCCGACGCGTGGTGCAGTTCGGTCCGGGGGCTCTTGAGAAACTTGAGCCGGGCCGGGGTCGCGAAGAAGAGATCGCGCAGCTCGACGCGGGTCCCCGGCGGCTGCGCCGCCGGCTTCGCGGCGCCGATGCGGCCGCCTTCCACCGTCAGACTCCAACCTTGCGCCGCCTCGTCTTCGCCGTCCGCGCCGCCGTTCGCCCGGGCACGGCTGATGACCGTCAGGCGGGAGACGGCGCCGATCGAGGGCAGCGCCTCGCCGCGGAAGCCGAGCGAAGCGATCCGCGTCAAGTCGTCGGTCGGCAGCTTGGAGGTGGCGTGGCGTTCGACCGCGAGCAGGAGTTCCTCACGCGTCATGCCGGAACCGTCGTCGGTCACCGAGAGGAAGGCGCGGCCGCCGTCGCGCATGACCACATCGATATGGCGGGCGCCGGCGTCGAGCGCGTTTTCCACCAGTTCCTTTACGGCGGCGGCCGGCCGCTCGATCACCTCGCCGGCGGCGATCCTGTTGACCAGCGTCTCGGGCAGGCGGCGAATGGTCACGGCGGGGCCTCCTCCAGGTATTGCCGGGCGAGCGCCTTGCCCTCCTCGACCGCCGGCTGGTCGAAGGCGTTCACGCCGAGCAGGTCGGCGGCGAAGATGGTCTCCAGCCTGAAGTGCATGAACAGCGCGCCCAGCGAGGTTTCGTCGATCGCCGGAATCCGGATCATCCGGACCGGCCGGCCGTTGCGGACGAGGGTTTCGGCGGTCGCCCGCGCCCCGGCATCCAGCAGATCGCCCAGGGTGCGGCCGGCCAGGCCGGCAAGGCCCGCGGCCCCGGCGAGCGCAGGATCCATCATTGCGCCCCGGCCCGCCGAATCCGAGACGACCAGCGTGAACATCTTGTCGCGCGGCCCGGCCAGATAGAGCTGAAGCTGGCTGTGCTGATCCGCCGTCCCCAGGGCGCGGATCGGGGTGGTGCCGGTGCCGTCCTTGCCCAGGCTCTCCGCCCAAAGCTGCCGGTACCAGAGGCCGAAATCGGCCAAGCGGTCGGCATAGGTCATCAGCACGCTCTGGCTGACCCGCCGCTCTTGCAGCAGGCCGACCGCGATCGCGGCCCCCACGGCCGGCGCGGAGTCTTCGACGCGGCCGGCACCGAGCGTGGCGTGCAGCACCTCCGCCGCGCCCCGGCGCAGGGCGGCGACATCGAGCCCCGCGATCATGGCCGGCAGAAGCCCGACCACCGAAAGGACCGCAAAGCGGCCGCCGATATCCGGGTCGTGATCGAGGCAGGGCAGATCATAGTGCCCGGCAATCGCCTTGAGGGGACTGGCCGCCGCCTCGGTGACCACCGCGACCCGGCCGGCCATGGCGCGCCGGCCCACAGCCCGCTCGAGCGCCGGCAGCAAGACCAGCGCCTGCGCCAGGGTCTCGGCCGTGGCGCCGGATTTGGACACCGCGATCACGCCGCTGCCTTTAAAGTCGAGCGCCGCGAGCAAGGCGGCGCAGGTGTCCGGGTCGACGTTGTCCAGGAAGTGCAGGCGCGGACCGCCGCCTCCGGGACCGAATCCCCGGTCGGCGAGGGCGTAGAGCGCCTGGGCGCCGAGCGAGGAGCCGCCGGTGCCGAGCACGATCACGTCGTCGAATCGCGCCCGCCAATCCACGGCCAGGGCCCGGGCGGCCTCGAGATCGTCCATCCGCCCGGCCAAGCTTAGGAATGGCAGGCGGCCGGTCTCCTCCCCTCGATCGCGGACTACGTGCGCCTCTATCAGA
>JBHIDD010000225.1:0-4663 GCA_046759925.1 Kiloniellaceae bacterium | reverse complement strand
GTTCAGGAGCTTTCTCGCCGACCCGCCGGGCGACGCGCTGATCGTGGTCGAAGCCGGCGACCTGCCGGCGCGCTCCGCCCTGCGCAAGGTGTTCGAATCCGCCGGTCGCGGCGCGGCGCTGGCCTGTTACCGCGACGACGAACGCAGCCTGCCCAAGCTCATCGACGCGACGCTGCGCGCCCAAGGCTTGCGCGCCACGCCCGAGGCGCGGGCTTTTCTGGCCGCTAATTTAGGGGGCGATCGACAGGTCACGCGCCGCGAGCTCGAGAAATTGGCGCTCTACAAGGGACCCGGTGGCGGCGATATCGAGCTCGAGGACGCCCAGGCCTGTGTCGGCGATAGTGCCGCACTGTCGCTCGAGGATCTCGCCTTTGCCGTCGCCGGCGGCGAACTTGCCGAGCTGGCCCGCGCCCTCGACCGCAGCTTTCAGGAAGGCGCCCATCCGGTCGCCGCCCTGCGGGCGGTCGCCCGGCACCTGCAACGGCTCCATCTGGTCGCCGGTCTGGTGCGCCAGGGCACGCCCGTCGGCCAGGCGGTCAAAGGCCTGCGCCCGCCGGTGTTCTGGAAACGCGCCGCGCGATTCAAGTCCCAGGCGAGCGCTTGGCCGCCGGCCGCGCTCGGCCGGGCCCTGGAACGCCTGCTTGCGGCCGAGACCGCCTGCAAGCAGACCGGCGCGCCGGCCGACTCCCTCTGCGGCCGGGCCCTGCTGGAGATCGCCTCACGCGCCCCGGCCCGGCCCCGGCGGCCGGTCGGGTAAGCCGCCGAACCGACACCGCCGCAGCTGCCCGAACCGGGGCCGCCGGCCTTATGCGAACGCGGCGTTAGCCGATTCGTCCCGCTTCGGGAACCATGCCCGATGGCGCGCCCTTCCGGCGGTCTCGGCCCCAGTCGATCCCGACCGCGCCCGGAACGCTGCCCGGTGCCTTCCTCAATCGGCGTCGTGCTGCGGTGTCTGATTGAGCCGGCGCAGGATGTCGTCGAGCTGCTCCAGGCTCCGGTAATGCAACGTCAGCGACCCACCCTCGCCGTAGAACTCGATGGTCACTTTGAGCCCGAGAAATGCCGTCAGGTCGCGCTCCAGCGCCAAGGTGTCCGGATCCTTGTCCTTGGCCCCGGCGCCTTCCGCCCGCCCGGCGGCGGCCTTGCCCGCCGGACGCCCGCCGGGGCCGCCCTTGGCGCGGCCCACCAGACGCTCGGCCTGGCGCACGCTCAGGCCGCGGGCGACGATCTGCCGGGCCAGCGCCTCCGGCTCCTCGGCACCGATCACGGCGCGGGCATGGCCGGCGCTCAGCTCACCGCGCGCCAGCATGGCCCTGACGCCCTCGGGCAGCCCGAGCAGCCGGAGCGTGTTGGCGATATGGCTGCGGCTCTTGCCGACGGCCCGCGCCAAGTCCTCCTGGGTATGGCCGAAGTCCTCGATCAGCCGGTGATAGCCTTCGGCCTCCTCGAGCGGCGTCAGGTCTTGGCGCTGCATGTTCTCGACGAGACCCAGCTCGAGCGCCTGCAAATCGGACAGCTCGCGGATCACGACCGGCAGTTCGTGGAGCTTGGCGATCTGGGCCGCGCGCCAGCGCCGCTCACCGGCCACGATTTCAAACTCGCTCGGCCGCTCCGGATGGCGGCGCACCAGGAGCGGCTGGAGCAAGCCATTGGCCGCGATCGAGTCGGCCAGCGCACCGAGCGCCGTTTCCGCGAAATTCTGGCGCGGCTGCAGGGGATTGGGGTGCAGCCGCTCGATCGGCACGGTCTTGGCGGCACGAACCTTATCGAGCGAGCTGTAGTCCTCGCTTTCCTCGCCGAACAGGGCGGCCAGCCCTCGGCCCAGGTTGGTGCGGCCATCCTGATCGCTCATCGGCCCATTTCCCTATGTGGCTGCCGGTTCGTTGCCAAGTGTTCCTGCCCGATCGTTGCCGGACGACCCGTCGCGAAATCAGGACGCCAGGGCCACCCTGTGGCCGAGCGCCTGCTCGCGCCGCAGAACCTCCCGTGCCAGGCAAATATAGGCCTGGGCCCCGGCGCAATGCATGTCGTAGAGTAACACCGGCTTGCCGTGGGACGGCGCCTCGGAGACCCGCACGTTGCGCGGGATCACCGTGTCGTAGACCGTCTCGCCCAGGTAGGCGCGAACGTCGCGGGCGACCATATCACACAAGTTATTGCGGCAATCAAACATCGTCAGCACAATACCTTGTATCTCGAGGTTCGGGTTCAGCCCCCGTTTGACCCGTCGGATTGTCCGAATCAGGAGCGACAGGCCCTCCAGGGCGTAGAATTCCGTTTGCAAGGGCACCAAAACCGCGTCTGCCGCGACCAGCGCGTTGAGCGTCAACAGCCCGAGCGCCGGCGGGCAATCTATCAAGATGTAGTGGTAATCCTCGCGCACATCCGCAAGAACTAGCCTCAATCGGGACTCGCGTCGAGGAATATGGACGAGTTCGAGCTCGGCCCCCGAGAGCGCAGCGTCGGCCGGTACGAGCCACATGCCAGGCACCGCGGTCTCGATCACCGTCTCGGCCAGCGCCGCACCGCCGATGATCACCTGATAAATGTTCCGGGTCCGCCGCTCGGGCGTTACGCCCAGGCCGGTGCTGGCATTGCCTTGGGGGTCGAAATCGACCACCAGCACCCGTTTCTCGCAGGCGGCCAGCGCCGTCGCCAGATTGACCGCAGTGGTGGTCTTGCCCACGCCGCCTTTCTGATTGGCAACCGCCAGCACCCGCGCCGATCGCCGTCCCGAGGGGCCCGCGTTCTCAAGATACTGTGAATTCACGGGCCGACTTCCCCCATATCTAGGAACCGGAGCCGTAGGATTTGTCCCCCCGGATCGGACCGGCTGGGAAAACGTTCGATCTGCATATGGCATTTTTCGACCGATTCGGTCAATTCCTCATCCACGCGACGCCCTTTCAGGAACAGCGCGACGCCCCCGGCGCCCGCCGCGCCGCCGGATCGCAAAAAAGGCGCCGCATAGCCGATCAGCCTCGGCAAGGGCGCCAAGGCCCGGGCCGTCACCACGTCGGCGGCGAACCCGGGGATCGCCTCGATCCGCGCATTGTGGACGCGCACCACGGTATCGGTTTCGCGCGCTGCCGCGCGCAGAAACGCCGCCTTGCGCCGGTCCGCCTCGACGAGGTGGACCGCGCCGGCCCCGAGGATCGCCAAGACCAGGCCCGGAAAGCCCGCGCCGCTGCCCAGGTCCACCACGACGCGCGCCCGGCCCGCCGGCGCCGGGGGCAACAACGGGACGAGTTGGGCGGAATCCAACATATGCCGGCGCCATAGGTCGGCCAAGCTGTCCCGCCCGACCAGATTGACCGCCCGGTTCCATTTTTCCAACAAGGCCGCGTAGCGCTCCAGTCGCGCCAACGTTTCACGTGAAACATCCGCCGCCAACCCGAATGCCGCGGTGCTCAGGATCGCGCCGGACCTGCGCTTTGACATCTGTTCCGACACAACGCTTCCCGGTGGCTGGCCATCGCTGCCCTTCCTTGTATACCGCAGGCGCCGCGCCCGCGATAGACCCGCGATAGAGGCGCAGCACACCGACTCCGCCTGCCCGACCCCGCCCCCGCCTACGATGGCGATCCGTTGCCACGGCAGGCGCCGTCCCAAGCCTTTGGTGCCTTGCATCCGGCAGGATCCGCGGTCGTCCCCGGGCGAGGGCCGCGTGGTACGGCCGGACACGGGCCCACCGGAAGCGGCCGTTCGATGACCGCCCCGCCTGGTCCGCACCCCCCGCCCCACGCCGTCCGGGCGGATCGTCCGGCCGTCGCCGGTGGCCCCGGCGGTCTGATACCGCCGAGCCGTTGAAGGCATCGTCATCGGCTCGGCGGCAAGCGCGACTGCGCGCCGCCCCCACTGGTGCGCAAGCCAAGGGGCCGAATGGTCCCGCCCGGCGCTTGAGGGAACATAGGCGAGTCACTTCGTGGGCTCGCCGGTATGAGACCGGACCACCTTTTGGCCCCGCGCCGCATCCTGCAACCCTGCCGGATACCCCGTTTCGCTCATGGTCGCCGGCTCCCGGGCGGCAAGGCCGCCCATCGTGGCTTCTGAACCGCCTCCATCAGCACGTCCTCCATCGGCCAGACCTCGGACGGGCCCCTGGGCGACGCGCCGCCCGCCTGGCCGAGTCGATGTGGCATATCAGGCCCGCAAATCCCCAGAGTCATTGTGGTTGAGCCGGGCCGGCCTCGCGGGGCATATAGGGGTTGGCGCCGATATGTTACGAATGCGGCGCCGCAACGTACGGCTCTCGCCGCAATAACCCTCGAGGGCGCCGCTCTCATGGCCGAGACGTCACCGCCGCTTCAGAACCGGCTGGCCGAGGAGACCAGTCCCTACCTGCTGCAACACAAGGACAATCCGGTCGCTTGGCAGGCCTGGGGGGCGGCAGCCCTGGCCGCGGCAAAGCGCGAAGACAAGCCGATCCTGCTGTCGATCGGCTACGCGGCCTGCCACTGGTGCCACGTCATGGCGCGGGAGTCCTTCGCGAGCGCCGAGGTCGCCGGGCGGATGAACGAGCTCTTCGTCAACATCAAGGTCGACCGGGAAGAACGGCCCGATCTGGACAGCATCTACCAGACGGCCCTCGCCCTGCTCGGCGGACAAGGCGGCTGGCCGCTGACCATGTTCCTGACCCCCGACGGCGAGCCGTTCTGGGGCG
>JBHIDD010000224.1:0-4678 GCA_046759925.1 Kiloniellaceae bacterium | reverse complement strand
CTAACCTTGGAGTACCCCTTTCCTCATCCCTGACACAAAATCTGATACATCACCCGCCGGCGTCTGAGAAAACCGCCCGCGACCCGAAAAGTATCGACCGCTCAAGTTGCGCGCCACCCAAGGTTTGCGGACGGTCGCGCGGCGCGGCAAGGATGACAGGACCGGGTGGGTTCATATTAAAGTTATGGCACATGTCGCAAGCGCATAGAGCCAAACGCGTCCGCGCCGATCAGGCGCTGGTTGCGCGCGGCCTGGCGGAGAGCCGCAGCCGCGCCCAGGCGCTGATCCTGGCCGGAGTCGTGTTTTCCGGCCAGGCGCGGATCGACAAGCCGGGACAGACGCTCCCCGAGGACGCGCCGCTCGCAGTCAAGGGCCGGGACCACCCCTGGGTCAGCCGCGGCGGGCTCAAGCTCGAGAAGGCGCTGGATCACTTCCGGATCGACCCCAGGGGCCTCGTCTGCCTGGACATCGGCGCCTCGACCGGCGGCTTCACCGACGTGCTGCTCAGCCGCGGGGCCAAGAAGGTCTTCGCCGTGGACGTGGGCCGCGGGCAGCTTGCCTGGAGGCTGCGCAACGATCCGCGGGTCGTTGTCCTCGAGCGGGTCAACGCCCGCCATCTGACCGCCGCCCAGGTGGCGGAGCCGGTCGGCTTGCTCGTCTGCGACGTCAGCTTCATCGGGCTGGAGACCGTCCTGCCGGCGCCCATGGCCCGCGCCGCGCCGGGCGCGCGCCTGATCGCGCTGATCAAGCCGCAGTTCGAGGTCGGCAAGGATCAGGTGGGCAAGGCCGGCGTGGTGCGCGATCCGGCCTTGCACGCCCGGGTCTGCGCGCGCCTCGAGGCTTGGCTCGCCGCGCAGCCGGGCTGGCGCGTCCTCGGGATTACCGAAAGCCCGATCCTGGGCCCGGAGGGCAACAAGGAGTTTCTGATCGCCGCGGCGCGGCGCGAGGATCGGGGTTAGCCCGGGGCGGATCTCCTGCGCCGGTTCCGCTCAGCCGCACTGGGCCCGGTGGCGCAGCAGGTGGTCGGCCAAGACGATCGCCATCATGGCCTCGCCGACCGGGACCGCGCGGATGCCGACGCAGGGGTCGTGGCGGCCCTTGGTGACGACCTCGGTGTTCCGGGCGAAGCGGTCGACGGTCTTGAGCGGGGCCAGGATCGAGCTGGTGGGTTTCACCGCGAAGCGGACCACGATGTCCTGGCCCGTGGAGATGCCGCCCAAGATCCCGCCGGCGTAATTCGACAGGAAACGCACTTGGCCGGCCTCCATGCGCATCTGGTCGGCGTTTTCCTCGCCGGACAGCTTGGCCGCCTCGAGCCCGGCGCCGATCTCCACCGATTTCACCGCGTTGATGCTCATCATCGCCTTGGCGAGATCGGCATCCAGCTTGTCGTAGACCGGCTCGCCGAGACCCGCCGGCACGCCGCTGGCGACGACCTCGATCACCGCCCCGGTCGAGGAACCGGCCTTGCGGGTGGCGTCCAGAAGTTCCGCCCAGGCCTGCGCCGCGATCGGATCGGGGCACCAGAAGGGGTTGTTCCCTACTTCGTCCCAGTCCCAGCGCTGGCGGTCGATGGCATGCGGGCCCATCTGCACCAGCGCGGCGCGGATCGCCACCGGCTTATCTAGCAGATGGTCCAGCACCTTGCGGGCGACCGCGCCGGCGGCGACCCGCATGGCGGTCTCCCGGGCGCTCGCCCGTCCGCCGCCGAGGTAGTCGCGGATGCCGTACTTCTCCCAGTAGGTGTAGTCGGCATGGCCGGGCCGGAACTTGTCCTTGATGTCGCTGTAGTCCTTGGCGCGCGGATCGACGTTGGCGATGGTGAGCTGGATCGGGGCGCCCGTGGTCAGGCCTTCGAAGACACCGGAGAGGATCCGCACCTGGTCCGGCTCCTGGCGCTGGCTGGTGAAGCGCGACCGGCCCGGCCGGCGCCGATCGAGCCAGGGCTGGATGTCGGCCTCGGCGAGGGCGATGCGCGGCGGCACGCCGTCGACCACGCAACCGATCGCCGGCCCTTGGCTTTCGCCCCAGGTGGTGTAACGGAACGCATGTCCGAAGGAATTACCGGGCATCTGGCGCGCTCGTTCGCGCAATCGCCGATCGGTCCCCATGTTTCGACATGCTCAACATGAGCTCCTCACCCTGAGCCTGTCGAAGGGTGCGCCTGTCGAAGGGTGCGCCTGTCGAAGGGTGCGCCTGTCGAAGGACAAGGTTGCCGAAGGGGGAGCGCGTCGAAACATGAGGTCCGGCCCCGCCTCTTGAGGGCGTTCGATCCCGGTCCCTGGCGCGGCGCCGGCCGTTGCGCTCCGGGATGTCACGAATCGGGCCTGAAGTCCCGCAGGAGTTCGGCCAGCTCCGGCGCGGCCCGGGTCGACATCATGCCGACCACGTGGTAACCGGCATCGACGTGATGCACCTCGCCGGTGACCACGGCCGAAAGGTCGGACAGCAGATAGAGCGCGGAGCCGCCCACTTGGTCGATGCTGACGTTGCTGCGCAGTGGCGAATTGTACTCGTTCCACTTCAGGATGTAGCGGAAATCGCCGATGCCCGAGGCCGCGAGCGTCCTGATCGGGCCCGCCGAAATGGCGTTGACCCGAATGTTCTGGTCGCCCAGATCGGTGGCGAGATAGCGCACGCTGGCCTCGAGCGCCGCCTTGGCCACGCCCATGACATTGTAATGCGGCATCACCCGTTCGGCGCCGTAGTAGGTCAGGGTCAACAGGCTGCCGCCGTTCTTCATCAACGGCACCGCGCGCTGCGCGACCGCGGTGAAGGAATAGCAGGAGACATCCAGGCTGCGCACGAAATTGTCGCGCGAGGTCTCCAGGTATTTGCCTTTGAGCTCCTCCTTGTTGGCGTAGGCGATCGCGTGGACCAGGAAGTCGAGGCCGTCCCAGTGCTTTGCGATGGCCTGGAACGCCTTATCGATGCTGGCATCGTCGGTCACGTCGCAGGGAAAAACCAGGTCCGAACCGACCGATTCGGCCAAGGGCCGGACCCGCTTGGCCAGGGCCTCGCCCTGGTAGGTGAAGGCCAGCTGGGCACCCTGGGCGTGCACCGCGGAGGCGATGCCCCAGGCAATCGAACGATCGTTGGCGACTCCCATGACGAGGCCGCGTTTCCCGGCCATGAGCGGTTGGGTCCCGGTCATGCCTCCCCTCGTTTCGCGATGGCCCACGGGCGGTTGGCCGGCATCCTACACAAAACGTATGGCGGGTCAAATGCGCCGCGGCGGTATGGAAGGCACTTCTGCGCCTCGCGCAGCGCCGGTATTTCGCCCTAATATCCGGCGATGACCATGATGCGGCACGTTCGTTGGCGGCGTCGCGCGGCCGTCTGGTTGCGCTTCGTATTCAGGGCCGGGCGTATCGCCCGCTTCCTCGGCTACACGGCGACGCGCTTCCTGGCCGACGGCTGTCCCCGCCAGGCGGCGGGCCTCAGCTACGTCTCGCTGCTCGCCATCGTCCCGCTGATCGCCGTCGGGCTGGCCGTGGTGGCCGGGTTCCCCGCTTTCGCCGCGTTGCGGGAGGGCATGCAGCGTCTCGTTCTGGAGAGCTTCCTGCCCGATGCCGGTCTCGAGATCGGCGAGTATCTCACGACCTTCGTCGAAAACGCGCGTGCGTTGACGGGCCCCGGCATCGCCGTGCTGGTGCTCATGGCGATCCTGCTCATGTCCAACGTCAGTGGCGCGCTCAATGCCGTCTGGCGGGTGAGCGAACCCCGGCCGCTGGTTTTGCGCCTCCTGGTCTACTGGGCGCTGCTGACCCTTGGGCCGCTGCTGATCGGCTCGTCCTTGTCGATTTCCGGTTACGCCTTCGCGGCCGTGGAATGGCTCGACATCGACGGCCTTGGCGGCGGCTTCCTGCGCCTCTCGCGGCTGCTCGCGATCGGGCTCGCGGCCTTGGGCTTCGCGCTGATGTACTTCGTCGTGCCGAACCGCGCGATACAGCCGGGCCACGCCTTGGCCGGCGGCCTGGTGGCGGCGCTGCTTTTCGAGGCGCTCAAGGCGGCCTTCGGTCTCTGCCTGCGCCGCTTCCCGTCCTATCAACTGGTCTACGGCGCGGTCTCGACGGTCCCCCTGTTCCTGATTTGGATGTACCTGTCCTGGGCCGTGATCCTTTTCGGGGCGGAATTCGCGGCGGCCCTGCCGGAATGGCGGGCCGCCCAGGCGCGCGGCCAGGCCACCGCCGGCCCGGGCGCCCGCCTGGCGCTCGCGCTCAGCCTGCTTGCCCGGCTGAGCGCCGCGAGCCGCCGAGGCGGAAAACAGCGCGAGCGGCAGCTGATCCGGGGGTTGCCGGCGACCCCGGCCGAAATCGACGTCACGCTGCGCCGCCTGCGCCGCGCCGGCGTGATCGCCCGTGTGCTCGGCGGCGGCTGGATCTTGTCCCGCGATCTGACCGGCATGACGCTGCAAGAGCTGGCGGAGATCCTGGACCTGAGCCTGGCCCCGGGCGCGGGTTGGCAGCCGGCGGCGGCCACGGCGGTCAAGGAGCTGGCCGAGGCGGGACGCGCGCAGATGACGCGCAGCGTCGCCGCCGCGCTCGAGGACCGGGGGCGCGACCCGACGGAGTGACCTTCGCCGGGCCGTGGCCTAAGCAGGTTTTCGAAACTCCGCCCACGGCGCGTGTGGGCGGGCTTCGCAAAACCTGCTGGACTTTTAAGGGCTTGCAGAGTG
>JBHIDD010000223.1:0-4690 GCA_046759925.1 Kiloniellaceae bacterium | reverse complement strand
GATCTCGGCCCGGTCGAGCGGCCGCCAGGCACCCGCCGCCGCGGGCGCGGCGCCGGTCGCCGCCCCGTCGCGCGGACCGAAGCCGGCGGGAAGCCCGGCCGCGGCCAGGGCCAGGACCGCGGCGAGCGCCGGGGTCACAAAGCGTCGCGCGCGGATCGCGCGGCCCAGCCAGAGCACGAGCCCCAGGGCGACGAGCAGCCCGCCGGCGCCGAGCGCGGCCGGAACGCCGACCTGCGCGGCCAGCACGCTGAGCAGCCAGACCGCGGTCCCGGCCAGGGCCAGGCCGAGCACGCGCCTGAGCGCGACCATCCAGGCGCCGGGCCGAGGCAGGCGGCTGGCCATCCCCGGCGCGGCGGCGATCAGCAGGTACGGCAGCGCCAGCCCGAGGCCGAGCATGGCGAAGATGAGAAAGATCTCCCCCGGCCCCCGGGCCAGCGCAAAGCCCACCGCGGTGCCCAGGAAGGGCGCCGAACAGGGGGTTGCCAGCAGCGTCGCGAAGGCCCCGGTCAGGAAATGTCCGGCCAGGCCGTGCGCCGGCGGGCCGTGGCCCGCGCCGCCTGCGGCCCCGGCAAGGCCTTGCAGCCAGCCGGGCAAGGCGATCTCGAAAAAGCCGAAGAGGTTGCAGGCAAACAGCGTGACAACGAGGGCCATGACGGTCAGGAACAGAGGTTGCTGGAACTGAATACCCCAGCCGACGGTCATGCCGATCGCTTGCAGCGCCACCGCGCCGGCGGCCAGCAGCAGGAAGGAGGCGAGGATGCCGGCCGCCGAGGCCAGGAAGCTCGCCCGCACCTCGCCGCGGTCGCGCCCGCCGTGCCTGACCACGGAGAGCAGCTTGATCGAGAGCACCGGCAGCACGCAGGGCATCAGGTTGAGGATCAGTCCGCCGAGCAGCGCCAGCCCCAGGATGACGGCCAGCGTCGCTCCGGCGCCGGGCGCCACGCCGCCCGGAGGGCCGGCGAAGCGGGCGATCACCACGTGCTCCATGCCGCGCCGGCCGTCGGTCACGGTGAGCGTCAGGCGCTTGCCCTCCAGCACCCCTTCCGCCACCACGCCGGCCCGGGCGGCGACCCGGAGAACCGCCGTCCTGCCGCGGTCCCCGAGCGCGACCTCGGGCTTGCCGAAGACGAAGCCGGGCGGCCCCTCGACCAGCAGGTCGGGTGCGCCGAAGGCGGTTTCGGAGCGCGCGAGGACCTCCAGCACGGGGGCCTCGAGCGCGCCGGTCAGCACGGCCCGCTCGAGCCTGAGTCCGACCGCCGAGCCGTCGCCCGGGACCAGGCGCCGGAAGCTGTCGATCAGATCGCCGTGCCGGGACGGGGCGGCCGGACCGGCCGGCAGATCGAGCGCCAGCGCAGCTTGGCGCGGGATGCAGATGGTCTCGCAGATCAGGTAGTCGACGCCGGCGCGCAGGGAAACCCGCCCGCCGGGCCGTTCGAGCCGCGCCGCGATGGGCAAGACGACCTCGTCGGAATAGCCGAAGGTGTCCATGCCGAAGAGCGACAACCGGGGCGGCACCGGCCAGTCGAGCCGGGCCCCGGCCAGGTTCTCGGAGCCGCTCCAGTCGATCGAGGGCGGATACCCGGCCTCGCCCGGCGAGCGCCAGTAGATCTTCCAGCCCGGCCGGAGCCTGAAGTGCAGGCCGAGGCGCAAGCTCTCCGCCTCGCCCGCGGTCTCGCCGGCGGCGACCAGGCGGAGTTCCGCCTGTTCCTGGTTAACCCAGGGACTTACCGCGGCCTGGACGCGCCCGTCGGGGGCCCCGGGGATCGACCAGAACGAGGCGACCAGAATCGCCAGAAGGCGCGGAAACCGCGACACGGGCCGGCCAATCTCCCAATTTCCGACGTTAACCCGAAGTCTAATTATATATAGTATGCTGATGATGCCTTGCCTTTCCGATAATATCATGCCGCCCCATGTTTGGGGCACCGTGGCGAGGCGGGCTGAGCGCGCCCAGACGGATTGGACGAGTTAAGGCCAATGAGCGAGACCGGCGAGCCGAGGGCTGGCGAGGGCTATCTGACCGGGCAACTTTTGATCGCCATGCCCAACATGCGCGATCCGCGCTTCGCGCGCACCGTGATCTACGTCTGCGCCCATAATGCCGAAGGCGCCATGGGGCTGGTGATCAACCGGCTGATGGGCTCGGTGACCTTTCCGGACCTTCTGACGCAGCTCGGCATCGACGCGGCGCATGTCGCCGAGGAGATCCGCATCCATTCCGGCGGACCGGTGGAATCCGGCCGCGGCTTCGTGCTCCATTCCGGCGACTACAAGCACGATAGTACCCTGGAGGTGGCGCAAGAGGTGGCGCTGACCGCCACGGTGGACATTCTGCACGACATCGCCGTCGGCCAGGGCCCGCGGCGAAGCCTGCTGGCGCTGGGCTATGCCGGCTGGGGGCCGGGCCAGCTCGATTCCGAGATCCAGGCCAACGGCTGGCTCCACGTCGCGGCCGACGAGGATCTGGTCTTCGACGACGATCTGGACAGCAAGTGGAATCGGGCGATTGCCAAGCTGGGCATCGACGTTTCCCTGCTGTCGGGGGATGCCGGCCACGCCTGATCGGGACGCCGCCGGGATTTCGGCCCGGTGGCGTTTAGGTGTCCTTTGGACCCAGAACGTCGTCGCGCAGGATGCCGAACAGCACGTGGTCCTGCCAATGCCCGCTGATCCGCAGGTACTCCCGCGCAAAACCCTCTTCCCGGAAGCCGGCTTTCACGAGCAGGGCCTTGCTGGCCAGGTTGTCCGGCAGGCAGGCCGCCTCGACCCGATGCAGACCGAGGCGGCCAAAGGCGAAGTCCAGCACCGCGCCCAGGGCCTCGGTCATGTAGCCCTGGCGGGTGTAGGGCACGCCGATCCAGTAACCGAGGCTGGCCGACTGCGCCACGCCGCGGCGCACGTTGGAAATGGTCACCCCGCCCAACAGGGCGTCGTCGGCGCGCCGGAACACGAGAAAGCTGTAGCTGGTGCCTTGGCGCATCTCGGCGCGGTAGGTCCTGAGGCGCCGCCGGAAGGCGCCGCGGGTCAGCGCGTCGTAGGCCCAGGCCGGCTCCCAGGGCACCAGGAAGTCGCGGCTCTCGGCGCGCAGCGCGGCCCATTCCCGCCAGTCGCGCTGGACCGGCGGTCGCAGGTAGACCCGCTCGCGGCCCAGCCGGAGCGCCTTGACCTGACCGCCTCGAAAAGGCTGGAACCGCATCGGGCCGCCCTCATCCGAGCCGCGCGGCCACCCGGTCGAACGGCTCGACCCGGCCGATCGGGCCGAGACTGGCCAGCGTCGGCCGGCCGGCGGCCAGGCGCCCGGCGAAGCGCCGCACGGCCGCGGCATCCACCGCCTCGATCTTGCCGACGATCTCCGGCACCGCGAGCGGCCGACCGTGGTAGAGAATCTGCTGGGCCAGCTGCTCGCAACGGACCCCGGTGCTCTCGAGACTCATAAGGATCGACGCCTTGAGCTGGGCGCGGGCGCGGGCCACCTCGTCCTCGGTCACCTCGCCCGAGAGCCTGGAGAATTGGTCGCAAACCACGGGTATCAGCTCCGCCACCTCGTGCACGCCGGTCCCGGCATAGATCCCGAAGAGGCCGCCATCGCGATAGGCCGAGACGAAGCTGTAAATCGCATAGACCAGCCCCCGCCGCTCGCGGACCTCTTGGAAGAGGCGCGACGACATGCCGCCGCCGAACAGGGTCGAGAGCACCGAAGCGGTGTAGTAGTCCGGATCCCGGTAGTCGACCGATCCGAAGCCCAGCAGCAGGTGCACCTGCTCCAGCTCCCGGTCCTCGCGGTACTCGCCGCCCCGATAGTCCGCCGGCTCGGCCTCGGCGTTGGCCTCCCGCGGCAAGGCATTGAAGGCGCCTTCGACCAGCGCGACGAAACGGTCGTGCTCGATCTTGCCGGCCGCGGCGAGCACCATGTTCTCGCAGCCGTAGTGGCGCGCCATGTAGCTTATCAGCGTGCCGCGGTCGATGCCGCGCACGATGTCGCTGGTGCCCAGGACCGGCCGGCCCAGCGCCTGGCCCGGATAGGCGGTCTCCTGAAAGCGGTCGAAGACGCTGTCGTCGGGCGTATCGGTAGCCTGGCCGATCTCCTGGATGACCACGGCGCGCTCGCGCGTCAGCTCGTCCTCCTCGAAGGTCGGATGCTGCAGGACGTCGGCGATGATGTCGACCGCGAGCGGCGCGTCCTCGGCCAGGACCCGGGCGTAATAGGCCGTGCTTTCGCGCGTGGTATAGGCGTTCAGATGGCCGCCGACGGCCTCGATCTCCTCGGCGATCTGAAAGGCCGAGCGCCGCGCGGTCCCCTTGAAGGCCATGTGCTCCAGCAGGTGCGCGACCCCGTTGACCGCGGCGGGTTCGTGGCGCGTGCCGACGCCGACCCAGGCGCCCAGCGCGGCCGTCTCGACGGTTGCCATGTGGTCGCTGGCGACCGTCAGGCCGCTGTCCAGCCGGGTCACCTCGACCGTCATGCCGCCCCCGTGACGCGCCGCGGCCCCGGCCGGACGCGCGCGCGCAGGAAGTCCTGCACGCGCGTCAGGTCGCTGGGCAGGACGCTCATCCGCTCGTTCCGCTCGAGCAGGTCGGACAGCCGCAGCGGCAGGGCCGGCCGGATGCCGGTCGCCCGCTCAACCGCATCGGGGAACTTGGCCGGATGCGCGGTGGCCAGCACGACCACGGGCATCTGCGGGTCCGGCAG
>JBHIDD010000222.1:0-4704 GCA_046759925.1 Kiloniellaceae bacterium | reverse complement strand
GTATGATCGGTGGCGAGCGCGATCAGGCCGATGCGCCAGCGCGCCGGACGCTCGTCGAACGCCGGCTCTCGACGCGGGGCCGCCGTCACCGCTGTCATCTTCGCTTCTCCCAGGACCTCGAAAATCTTGGCCAAGGTCGGTGGCGAAAAAAGAATAGCGATATCCGCCAGAATCAAGAACAGGAAACGGGGCTGGATCGGCCGCCTCGGCCGCGAGGACTCGCGCCTCGGGATTGAGGCGTTCGCCGAGGTGCAGTATGTCTGCCTCCGCGAGGGCGCGACGAAGCCGCGTTCACCCCTGCCGCCGCGCGCCATGCCCGGCCGTCATCCGGTCTAGGCTGGTATATCATGAGTCGATAATATTGAGCCGTTTCCCGGAGGGCTGCGAAATGGGGACGAAGTTCACCAAGGTTCTGCGCCGTCTCATGGGGGCCAAGAGCACGGAGGCGACCCATGAAGAAAGCGAACAAGCGGTCGAGTACATGGGATACATGATCCGTCCCGCCGCGCGCCGGCAGGGATCGCAATGGGTCACGGCGGGTGTGATAACCAAGCAGTTCGCGGACCAGGTGAAGGAACACCACTTCATCCGGGCGGACGTGTACAGCGCCAAGGACGACGCCGACGCCTGCGCCATCGCCAAAGGGAAGCGGATCATCGACGAACGCGGGGACGGACTGTTCGAGGAAGGCTAGGGGCAGAGCGGGCAACGAAGCATGCTTGGTTCGCCTCCTGGCTTCAGGCGAGCCACTGGCGCCTTCCGTCTCGGACCGCCCCGGCACCTTGGCTGGCCGGCCCGCCGGTAAAGTGCGAGCCCGGCCCGCTTCCGGCGATTCGGATCGCCGGGACCCGCCGTTTCCCGGAACAGAAGGTGACGAGCAATGACGACAGAAGGCGAGAGTCACCGCCAAGATCATCGGGAGATCAGAGACGCCGTCCGCCGCCTCTGTTTGGAGTTTCCCGACGAATACTGGCGCAGACTCGATCGCGAGGCCGCCTATCCCAAGGAATTCGTGGACGCATTGACAAAGGCCGGGTTCCTGGCGGTTTTGATCCCCGAGGAATATGGCGGCAGCGGCCTTCCTCTCGGCGCGGCGGCGGCGATCATGGAGGAGATCCAGCTGGCAGGCTGCAACGGAGCGGCGTGCCACGCCCAGATGTACATCATGGGGTCCCTGTTGCGCCACGGATCCGAGGAACAGAAGCGCCGCTATCTTCCCAAGATCGCGAGCGGGGCGTTGAGGCTTCAAGCGTTCGGGGTCACGGAACCCACGAGCGGAACGGACACCACCTCCATCCGGACGTTCGCGCGCCGCGAGGCGGACCATTACATCGTCAACGGCCAGAAGATCTGGACCTCCCGGGCGGAGCATTCCGACCTCATGCTGCTGCTCGCCCGGACCACGCCCAGCGATCGGGTCGAGAAGCGAACCCACGGCCTTTCGATTTTTCTTCTGGATATGCGCGAGGCGCTCGGCAACGGCCTGACCATCCGGCCGATCCGCACCATGATGAACCACTCCACCACGGAGGTCTTCTTCGACAACGTGCGCATTCCCGCCGAGAACCTGATCGGCGAGGAAGGCCGGGGGTTCGGGTACGTCCTCTCCGGCATGAACGCCGAACGCATCCTGATCGCCGCCGAATGCATCGGCGACGCGCGCTGGTTCATCCAAAAGGCCGTCGCCTACGCGAAGGAGCGTGTCGTTTTCGGCCGTCCGATCGGTCAGAATCAGGGCATCCAATTTCCCATCGCCCGGGCCTACGCCGCGAGCCAGGCTGCCGCCCTGATGGTCGAGAGGGCCGCGGAAAAGTTCGAATCGGGCGAGAACTGCGGCGCCGAAGCCAACATGGCCAAGTTGCTCGCGGCCGACGCGTCATGGCAGGCCGCCGATATGTGCGTCCAGACCCATGGCGGTTTTGCCTTCGCCGAGGAGTACGACATCGAACGAAAGTTCCGAGAGACGCGTCTCTATCAAGTGGCGCCGATCTCGACCAACCTGATCCTCGCGTACCTGGGCGAGCATGTCCTCGGCCTGCCCCGCTCCTATTGAGGCTCGGCATGACGGAGTCCATCGAGCTGCCGGCGGATATCGACGATTGGATCGGACGCACGGTCGTCACCAACGACGTACTGACCCCGGGGCTCGTCGCGGGTCTGCTCGCCACCCTTGACCATGACGTCCCGGCCCCGGAACCGGGATCCGAAGCCCCGCAAGGCACCCACTGGCTGCTTTGCCCGCCGCGCGTTCCCATGACGCAGATCGGCGACGACGGTCATCCCGCGAAGGGCGGCTTGCTTCCGCCGATCCCACTGCCGAACCGCATGTGGGCGGCCAGCAGGATCGAGTTCCTGCGGCCGCTCCGCGTAGGGGACGAAATCGCGCGAACGTCCACCATCGCGGCGATCACGCCGAAGGAGGGCCGCTCGGGTCCATTGGTATTCGTCGACGAGGATTACGTGACCCGGGTCGGCTCGGTGGACGTCGTGCGCGAACGCCAAACCATCGTGTACCGCGGCGAAGGCTCAAAATCCGGCTCGAGGCCCGCCGGCGAGGCGCGCCCGCAGGCGCCGCGCGAACGCTGGGATTGGCGGCGCAGCCTCACGCCCGATGCGGTTCTCCTGTTCCGCTATTCGGCCCTGACCTTCAACGCTCACCGCATCCATTTCGACCTCGCGTACGCAACGAAGCACGAGGGCTACCCGGGTCTCGTGGTGCACGGCCCCTTGACGGCGACCCTGCTTCTCGATCTCGCGGCGCGCCACCTCGGGAACAACGCCCTCACCAGGTTCGAGTGCCGAGCCGTGCGGCCGGCGTTTGCCGGCGCGCCCATCCATTTGCGGGGCGGAAAGCGCGGCCGCGAGGTCCGTTTCACCGCCGAAAGCGCCGACGGCACCCAAGTGATGCGCGCCAAGGCGCTGACCGTGGCATGACCGGGCGCTCGGAACGCCGGCCCGCTTGGCGGCTGGAGCGGGCCGCCAGCATTCCCTTCTACCCTGACCCGGTCCGGATCGAATGCCCGTTCTTCGCTCGGACGGGGTAAGCTCAATCCAGATGAGAAACGAGCGAGCGTGACGGGAGGCGCGCAGAACATGGCACAGCACGGATACGAAAGCGGCCGCTTGGACCTGCCCTTCGTCGGTCACTGCACCTTTGCCAAGGCGCCCGTCTGCACCGACTGGGACAACATCGACGCGGACTTCGCGGTTTTGGGCGTGCCGAACGACATGGGCACACAATACCGCTCGGGTGCGCGCTTTGGTCCGCGCGGCATCCGCGAGGCCTCGACCCTCTTCTCCTTCGGGCACAGCGGCGCCTACGACTTCGAGGACGACATCACCTATCTGCCGGCCGGCTTGGTGAAGATCGTCGACATGGGCGATGCCGACATCGTCCATACGGACATGCAGAGGAGCAACGAGAACACCGAGTTCGCCGTGCGCAAGATCCTGGCCTCCGGGGCCACGCCGATCATCCTGGGCGGCGATCACGCGATCCACGCGCCCGCGATCGCGGCTTACTCGGATCAGGACCCCGTTCACATCATTCACTTCGACGCACACCTGGATTTCGTCGACGAGCGGCACGGCGTGCGCTTCGGCCACGGCAATCCCCTGAGGCGCGCGTCCGAGATGTCATGGGTCACCGGCATGACCCAGATGGGTATCCGCAACGTGTCTTCGTCCAACCGCGCGGATTACGAGGCGGCGCGGTCCGCCGGCTCCAAGATCTTTTCGGTGCGGGATGTTCGCCGGCTCGGCACGCACGGCGTTCTCGCGGAGATTCCCGAGGGCGTCCGCTTCTACGTCACCATCGACATCGACGGCTTCGACCCCGCGATCGCGCCGGGCACGGGGACACCGAGCCACGGCGGCTTCCAGTACTACGAGGTTCTGGAGATTCTCCAGGGCGTCGCACGGCGGGGCGACGTGGTGGGCGTGGATCTCGTGGAGGTGGCCCCGCCGTACGACCAAGGCGACATCACCTCGATCTTGGCGGCGCAACTCCTGATGAACTTTATGGGGTTCGTCTTCGAGGCGCGGCGCCAAACAACCGGCTCGTGACCTCGACCGGGCCGGGTCATCGACCGCCGCCGCCCAGACCCACGGCGCATAGGGGCCGGTCGCCCGACCGGGCGCCGAAATTTTCGCAGGACCGGGAGGCGGCCGAAGTCCGGCCGTGTTGCGGCGCCCCGATCTGGGGTAAGATGGGTGGCGTTCCGCCGCCAGAAAGCGATCGAACCCGGGCCGCGACGACCGATCGACGGGGCGGTATGAACCGAAAACGGTCGCAGCAACTGGGGAGGAGTTTCCATGGCCGACGCAAAGCCGCCGCGCGGCGAAGGGGTCGATGATTCGACGGCAAAACCGCGTCAGGCGAATACCAAATCGGGACTGGCGGAGGCCCGGGCCCTGCTGACAAAGGGCGAGGCACTCGGTCCCGAGGCCTTTCTCGATCCGGTCGAGTTCATTCACAGCGACCACAACCGCCAACTGCGAATGTGCAACCTGATGGACGCTTTCTCGGAGCGGCTGGAGGTCGAACCGGTCAAGGAACTGGCCGGCGCCCTTCTGCAGTTCATCAAGACCGATCTGCCCTTGCATACCGAGGACGAGGAACAGGGTCTGTTCCCGACCTTACGCCGGCGCTGCTCGCCGGAGGACGGAATCGACGAGGTCCTGCACCAACTCACGCGCGAGCAC
>JBHIDD010000221.1:0-4707 GCA_046759925.1 Kiloniellaceae bacterium | reverse complement strand
GCCCCGGCGGGACCGGGCGCGGCCGGCCCTCGGCGTCGATCGCGACAAAGACGAATTGCCCCTCGGTCACCTTGACCCGCTCACCGGCCCGGCCGCGCAACGCCCAGGCCTCGAGGCGGACGGCGATTGACGTGCGGCCGATTCGCTCTATCTCGGCATAGACGCAGAGGATGTCGCCGACATAGACGGGAAGGTGAAAGGTCATGGCGGTCACCGCCACCGTGGCGACCCGCCCCCGGGCCCGTTGCCCGGCCGTGATCCCGCCGGCGATATCCATCTGCGACAGCACCCAACCGCCGAAGATATCGCCGTTGGGATTGGCGTCCGCCGGCATCGCGAGGGTCCGTATGGCAAGTTGACCGCGTGGTCCGTCCGGTTGGTTCGCCATCGGGCAGTCTCTGAACGTTAACTATATGTTGTGAATAAATTTGCTATGGCCTACATCATAGGGCAATTTCCCGATCAAGCCATAACGCAATGGGGGACGATTCGCTTGGCATGGCGGACCATTCCGACAACCTAGCCACGGAGCTGGACAACTATTCGGCCAAGGACATCGAGGTCCTCGAAGGCCTCGAACCGGTGCGCCGCCGCCCCGGCATGTACGTCGGCGGCAGCGACGAGCACGCCATGCATCACCTGGTCGCCGAACTGTTGGACAACGCGATGGACGAGGCGGTCTCCGGCCACGCCACCCGCATCGAATTGCAGCTCGGCGCCGACAATCTGGTCACCGTGCGCGACAACGGCCGCGGCGTCCCGGTCGATCCGCATCCCAAGTTCAAGAGCAAATCCGCCCTCGAGGTGATCATGACCACGCTGCATTCCGGCGCCAAGTTCTCGCAGAAGGTTTACGCCACCTCGGGCGGTCTGCACGGCGTCGGGATCTCGGTCGTCAATGCGCTGGCCGAGAAGCTGACCGTCGAGGTGGCGCGCGACCGCAAGCTGCACCGCCAGAGCTATCGCCGCGGTAAACCGTGCGGCAAGGTTGAAAAGGCCGGCGCGGCCCAGAACCGCCGTGGCACGACGATTACCTTCCGGCCGGATCTCACGATCTTCGGCGAGAACGCGCGCTTCCGCCCGGCGCAGCTCTACCGCATGGCGCGCTCCCGGGCCTACCTGTTCCGCGGCGTGGAGATTCGCTGGAGCTGCGACCCGACCCTCATCACCACAGGGGACGAAACGCCCAGGGCGGAGACGCTGCGCTTCCCGAACGGGCTGCGCGATTTCCTGGAGTCCAGCCTCGAGGGGCGCAAGACGCTCACCCCGGAGCCCTTCGTCGACCAGGCCACGTTCCCCGACGGCGAGGGCCACCTGGAATGGGCCATTTCCTGGCCGATCGACGAGGAGGGATTCCTCAGCTCCTACTGCAACACCGTGCCGACCCCTGACGGCGGCACCCACGAACAGGGCCTGCGCAGCGGCTTGGTGAAGAGCCTCAAGGCCTATGCGGAGCTGAGCGGCAACCACAAGAAGAAGGTCTCCCAGGTCACCGCGGACGACATCCTGGGCGGGGCCTGCGCGATTCTGTCGGTCTTCATCAAGCACCCTCAGTTCCAGGGCCAGATCAAGGAACGCCTCGCCGCCCCGACCGCGGCCAAGCTGGTCGAGACCACGATCAAGGATCACTTCGATCACTGGCTCTCCGGTCATCCCGAGCGGGCCAAGGTGTTGCTCGAGCGCATCCTGGAGCGAACCGACGAGCGGCTGCGCCGGCGCCGGGAGAAGGAACGCAACCGCAAGTCCGCGACCCGCAAGCTGCGCCTGCCCGGCAAGCTGGCCGACTGCGCCCGGACCCGGGCCGAAGGCACCGAGCTGTTCCTGGTCGAGGGCGATTCGGCCGGCGGCTCGGCCAAGCAGGCGCGCGCGCGCGAGACCCAGGCGGTCCTGCCCCTGCGCGGCAAGATCCTCAACGTGGCCAGCGCCTCGGCCGACAAGATCAAGGCGAACCAGGAAATCTCCGACATCACCCAGGCCCTCGGCTGCGGCCTGCGCCATCAGTTCGATCTCGACAAGCTGCGCTACGAACGGGTCGTCATCATGACCGATGCCGACGTCGACGGCGCCCACATCGCCGCGCTGCTCATCACCTTTTTCTACCGGGAAATGCCGGGCCTGATCGAAGCCGGCCGCCTCTACCTGGCGCAGCCCCCGCTCTACCGCCTGAGCCAGGGCGGCGAGACGGTCTACGCCCGGGATGACGCCCACAAGGATCAGCTACTGGCCAAGCACCTCAACGGCCGCGGTAAGGTGGAAATAAGCCGCTTCAAGGGCTTGGGCGAAATGCCTCCGAAGCAGCTCAAAGAAACGACCATGGACCCGAAGAACCGCATCCTGCTGCGCGTGACCCTGGCGGATGCCGCCGGCGCCGCGACCAAGGCGCAACGCAAGGAGACCGACAAGCTGGTCGAACGGCTGATGGGCCGCAAGCCCGAACTGCGCTTCGCCTTTATCCAGGAAAACGCCCGCTTCGTCTCCGACATCGATGTCTGAGCGCCCGGAGAGCCAGTCTCGCACGGCTGGGCCCACCTCCCCCGGCCGCGCCAAGGGCGAGAGGTGGCCGCGGTCCGCGACGACCACGAGGCGCGCGTTCGGCAAGGATCGGCCCCGCGGTGGTGCCGAATTGTTAATAAAATTCGACAAAACATCCCACCGGACGAAAATTATTTCCCGGCCAATGTAGCCGTGCGCGAACGCACATTACATTAATCTTTGGACTTTCGCCGCCGACAGGGCTTGACTTCTTGTTATTAAATATTAAATAGACGACCAGAGATAATGACGTTCACCCACCGACGATTTCCCGCTGTAAGAGATACATGAGTTTCGCCGATCTTGGACTGAGTCCAGAGGTCCTGCAGGCGGTGAACGAGGCCGGTTACACCCAGCCCACGCCGATTCAGGTCAAAGCCATCCCCTATATTCTCATGGGCCGCGACGTGCTCGGCTGCGCCCAGACCGGGACCGGCAAAACCGCGTCCTTCACCCTGCCGATGATCGACATCCTGGCCAGCGGGCGCACCCGGGCGCGCATGCCGCGTTCGCTGATCATCGCGCCGACGCGGGAGCTGGCCGCCCAGGTCGCCGAGAGTTTCGAGCGTTACGGCAAGTACAACAAGCTCTCCATGGCCCTGCTCATCGGCGGCTCGTCCATCGCCGAGCAGGAACGGCGCCTGGATCGCGGCGTCGATGTCCTGATCGCCACGCCGGGGCGGCTGCTCGACCTCTTCGAGCGGGGCAAGATTCTTCTGGCCGACGTCAAGATCCTGGTGATCGACGAGGTCGATCGCATGCTTGACATGGGCTTCATACCCGATGTCGAGCGCATCGTCGGCTTGCTCCCGAAGGTCCGCCAGACCCTGCTCTTCTCCGCCACCATTCTGCCGGAGATCCGGCGCCTGGCCGATGCCTTCCTGATCAATCCCAAGGAGGTCACGGTCGATTCGCCGACTTCCGCGGCCGACACGGTGGTCCAGTTCCTGGTGAAAGTCCCGGGCGATCAGAAACGCAAACGCGCGGCGCTGCGCGCCCTGATCCGCCGGGAAGGGGTCGAGAGCGCGCTGATATTCTGCAACCGCAAGCGCGACGTGGACGTGCTGCTCCGCTCGCTCACGCGGCACGACTTCTCCGCCATGGCCCTGCATGGCGACATGCCGCAGCCGACGCGCAACTCCACCCTCGAACAATTCAAGCGCGGCGCCGTGCGGCTCCTGGTCTGCTCGGACGTGGCGGCGCGCGGCCTCGACATCCCGGTGGTCTCCCACGTCTTCAATTTCGACGTGCCGATCAACCCCGAGGACTACATCCACCGGACCGGCCGCACCGGACGCGCCGGCCGCTCGGGCCGCGCCTTCACCCTGGCGCTGCCGGCGGAGGCCAAGGCGCTTTCTGCCGTGACCCGGATGCTGGGCGAACCGATTCCCGAAACATCGCTCGACGGCGAAGACGGCGGGCTCGAGGCGGAGGACTCCGGTCGGCGCCGCCGGGGGGCCAAGAAAACGCCGGCCGGGTCGCGGCGGCCGACGGCGGATGCCAGGCCCGCGAAGGCCAAGGACATGGTCAAGAAGACCGCCAAGGCCGGGACCGAGGGCACGGCCGAGAAAACCGCCGAGGCCGGAGCCCGGCGCACAGCCGAGACACCGGCCGGCAGGGCGCGGAGCGGCGGCCGCCCGCACAAGGCGCGGGGCGACCCCGTTCGGGCCGCGACACCGTTCGGCGAACACACCCCGGCCTTCATGTTGCGGCCCGTGAAGATCGCCTGACCGCGGCACACGGCGCCACATCGTCGCAGGCGCCTTGTCCCGGAGGCCTTTTCGCATCGTCTTCGTCGATCCGCCGTTGGCCGGCGCGGCGAATTCGGTATCATGGCGCCCCGGGACCGGACCGGGCAGCGGTGAGGGGAAGCGCCATGCAGACCATCTTCATCATGGTCAAGTGCGACCTGGGCAAGGCCTATGCGGTCGCCGACGCGGCCGTCCAGACGATCGAGCAGGTCTCGGAGGTCTATTCCACCTCCGGCGAATACGACCTGCTGATCAAATGCTACCTGCCGGACGAGGCCGACATCGGCCATTTCGTCACGGGCTCCATGCAGACCCTGCCCGGGGTCAAGGACACCTTCACCGTGATCGCCTTCAAGGCCTTCACCTGACGGGGGCCCAAGCCACAGGGGGGCCCAAGCCACAGGGGGGCCCAAGCCACAGGGAG
>JBHIDD010000220.1:0-4796 GCA_046759925.1 Kiloniellaceae bacterium | reverse complement strand
GTAGATGTTGTGGTAGGTGCCGATCACCCAGAGCGTGCCGTCCTCGCGCAGCACCCGCCGGGCCGCGCGCAACCAGGCATGGATGAATTCGTCGTAGGCGGCGAAGCCGTCGAACTTGTCCCAATCGTCGTCGACGGCAGCGACCCGCGTGTTGTTGGGCCGCATGAGCGCCTGCTCGAGCTGGAGGTTGTACGGCGGGTCGGCGAAGATCATGTCGACGGAGCCCTCCGGCAGGCGCTCCATCAGCTCGACGCAGTCGCCGACCTTGACGACGTTCGTGTCCACCGGGCGGATCCCCCCGCGGTTTCCAAAGGGGCATCGTGAGTCATGGGGGACTCGCCGTCAAGAGTCCCGTTGAGTCAAAGAGTTAAGTTCAGGGCCTCACGCACGGGGCGAAAAGAACGCCGGTGTTCGGGGCTCACGCCCAGGCGAATGATCGCGGCGCGGTGCTCTGGGGTGCCGTAGCCGCGGTTGCGTTCCCAGCCGTAGCCGGGGTGCAGCCGGGCGAGGTCCGCCATGCCGCGGTCGCGGGTCACCTTGGCGACGATCGAGGCGGCGGCGATCGAGAGCGAGCGCTTGTCCCCCTTGACCACGGCCTCGGCCGGGCAGGGGAGGCGCGGAATCCGGTTGCCGTCGACGAGCGCCGCATCGGGCACGCGCCCCACCGCGCGGGCGAGCTGGACCACCGCCCGGGCCATGGCGCCGAGGCTGGCCTGCAGGATGTTGATCTCGTCGATCTCGGCGACCGCCGCCGCGCCGGTCCCCGCTGCGGCGATGCCCGCCCGGGTGCCGTCGAGGATCGCCTCATAGAGCCGCTCCCGCGCCGGCGGCGAGAGCGTCTTGGAATCGTCCAGTCCTTCGCGCAGCGCCCGGGGGCAGCGCCTGGGGTCCAACCACACGGCCGCCGCCACCACCGGCCCGGCCCAAGGCCCGCGGCCGGCCTCGTCGATGCCGATAACCATCCGCCGCTTATCCGCGGCGCCCAGTTCGGTCTCGAGCCAAAAGTCGGGCATGAGCGTCAGCGGTGCGGCCGGTCCTTGGGGCTTCGCGGCACGATGCCGCCCATCCAGCGGGTCGCGCTGCTGGCCATCTCGACCATCAGGCGCTCGACGCGCAGGGTGGAGCGGTACACGGCCGCCGCCTCGTCCCCGAAGGCGAGGCGCAGGGTCTCGCGGCCCGAGGTGATGTCGAGCCGGGCGATGCGGTGCAGCCGGCGCGCGGTTTCCAGCCAGAAGGGACTGCCCAAGAGCGAGAGCACGGTGACCGCGACGATCAGGCGGTGCGCCTCGTCCGAGATCACCCCCCCAGAAAGGCCGAGGGCCGCCAGGACGAAGGAGAATTCGCCGAGCTGCGCGAGCAGGGCCCCCGACAGGAAGGCGCGCGGCCAGTCCTCCCCCAGCAGCCGGATGAACCCGATATTGAGCGCGGTTTTCAAGACCGCGACGAAGGCGACGGTCAGCAGCACCGCGCCGAGGTTGTGCCAGATGTACTTGAAGTCGACGAGCAAGCCGATCGACAGGAAGAAGGCCATCAAGAGCACCGACTGGATCGGCGCGGTGTGGTGGATCATGACCCGCCGGCTGGTCGAGTTGCCGATGACGAGCCCGGCCAGGAAGGCCCCGTAGGCGGCCGAGACGCCGAGCAGGCCGGAGAGCGCCGCCGCGCCGAAGCAGAACGCGAGTCCGGCCAGCGGCATGAGGTCGTGGCTGTTGCCGACCGCCTTGGCGAAGGGCAGGCGCAGGCGCTGCCGGCGCAGCAGGTAGAACACGAGAAGCGCCAGGAAGCCGACCGAAAGGGCCACCTTGACGACCGCGTCGAAGCCGATCTCCCCGCCGCCGCGGAAGGAGCTCAAGATCAGCATCATCGGCACCACCGCCAGGTCCTGGGCGACCAGGATGCCGACCGTGATCTGGCCGGTGCGGCTGCGCAGCTCGCCGATCTCGTCGAGCATCTTGATCGCCACGGCCGTGCTCGAGATGGCGACGACGAAGCCGAGCAGCACGGTCATCGGCAGCGGCCAGTCGAGCAAATAGCCGAGGCCGGACATGGCGATAAGCCCGACGACGATCTGCAGGGCGGTGACGGCGAGCGCGAGCTTCCAGACCTCGCGCACCGCGCGCAAGGAAAGCTCCATGCCGATCAGGAACAGGAGCATGAGCACCCCGAGCTCGGCGAGGAGCTGGATGAACGCGCGGCTCTCGACCAGGCCGAAACCCGCCGGCCCCAGGATCGCACCGGCCAGGATATAGCCCATCACCGGCGGCTGCCTGAAGCGGCGCATGGCTATGCCGCAGCCCAGCGCCGCCAGCGCGACGATCGCCAGGCCGGTCAGGCTGCTGCCGTAATCGTCCATGGCCTCACCTTACCACGAAGGATTAACCATGCGATTACCGCACGCCTTCGATTCGCGTCGAGCGTTATTCTGGGCCCGAATGCGACGTGCGGCAAAACCGGTGCGGGCCGCCTTCGACCCGGCGTTGCGATCGCTTGGATCAGAACAGGCCGAGCTGCTCGGCCTTCAACGCGGGCCGGCGGAACCGGGAAGTGTCTAAGTTCCAGTCGCGGCGGTCGAGCCCCAAGCGCGTGCAGGCGAGGCCGAAGCGCCGTTCGAGAAGGTCGGCGTAGATCCCGCCGCCCTTCATGCGCCGACCCCAGGCGGGGTCGTAAAGCCGGCCGCCGCGCATCTCGCGCAGAAGCCCCAAGACCCGGTCCTTGCGATCCGGGAAGTGGGCCGCCAGCCATTCGATGAAGAGGTCCTTGATCTCGAGCGGCAGGCGCAGGAGCACATAGCCCGCGGACCCGGCGCCGGCTTCGGCGCAGGCCTTAAGGATCGCCTCCAATTCGCCGTCGTTGAGCGCCGGGATCATCGGCGCGGCGAGCACGCCGGTGGCCACGCCGGCCTGGCTCAAGCCGCGGATGGTCTCGATGCGCCCGGCCGGGCTGGTCGCGCGCGGCTCCATCCGGCGCGCCAGGGCCGGATCGAGGGTCGTCACCGAGACATAGACCCGGGCGAGCCGCGCCCGGCCCATGGCGGACAGGATGTCGAGGTCGCGCAAGACAAGCTGCGACTTGGTGACCACGGCGACCGGATGGCGCGCCCGCGCGAGCACCTCGAGGATCTGCCGCGTGATGCCGAGCCGGCGCTCGACCGGCTGGTAGGGGTCGGTATTGGCCCCAAGCGCGATCACCGCCGGCTGGTACGACGGCGCGGCGAGCTCGGCCTCCAGCAACCTGGCCGCATCGTGCTTGGCGAAGAGCTTGGTCTCGAAGTCGAGGCCCGGCGAGAGCCCGAGCCAGGCATGGGTCGGCCGGGCAAAGCAGTAGACGCAGCCGTGCTCGCAGCCGCGATAGGGGTTGATCGAGCGGTCGAAGGGCACGTCCGGCGAGCGGTTGCGGGCGATCACGCGGCGGCTTGAATCCTTGCCGACCGTGGTCGAAAGCGGCGGCGGCTCCGCCTCGGTCCCGGGGTCCGCCCAGCCGTCGTCGATCCTGACGCGCGCGTACGGCTCATAACGCCCGGTCCGGTTGCTCAGCGCACCGCGGCCTTTATGCGGCACATCCGGAAGACTCTCCGCCATCCCGCTAGGATAGCGCGCGATTCGGAACATAACAAGAACATTTCGCGGAATACCCGAGTCACCGGATCAGGCTTTCGAGCGGCGGCTCGCCCCGCCATTCGGCGCGCATGCGCCGGAGCGTGCCGGGCGAGAGGTAGTCGGCGACCCGTCCGGCGACGTGGGCGACGAGCGCGGGGTCAACGTTTGCGGCCGACCAGTCCTCGGTGCGCTCGGCCTGGTGCTTGGCCTCGAGGCGGCCGGATTTGTGCAGGACCCGCCATTTCACGCACCAGGTGACCGCGCGCAGCATGGTGATCCGCCGCATCGGCACCAACCAGGGACGTAAGCGGCGGGCCAGGCCCGGCCCGGCGATTTCCAGATAGCGGCGATAGAAGGCGGCGGTCTGTGCGATGCTCAGCTCCGCCCAGGTATCCGGGTCCCAGGTGGTCGAGGAATAGATCGTGGCATGGGCCAGGTCCGTGCCGGGCGAGCCGTAGAGCGCCTTTTCCAGATCGACGACGACCGCGCGGCCGCGCGCGTCGATCAGGAAGTTGCCGGGATGGGTGTCGGTCAGGACCAGGGCGACCGGCTGTTCCCGGCCCCGGATGGCCCCCCGGAATGCCCGCGCCCAGGCCAGCTCGTCGTCGATCTCGGCGCGCGCCGCCGGGGCGAGTCCCGCGGCCTCGAGGAACCCGGCCTGACGTTCGATCTCCGCCATGGCGCCGCCCACCGGATCGCGGTGGACGGCGAGCGGCGGGCGGTCACCTTCCGGCGGCAGCGGCAAGGCATGCACCCGCGCCATGCATTCGGCCAAGACCGGCAGGTCCTGCGGCAGCCGGGGCGGGCGCCCGGCGATCTCGTCGACCACGAGCGCGCCCATGGGAATTCGGGGCTCGGGCGCGATCACCCCGTGCAGGCGGGGGCCATGACCGGACGCGCCGACCCGCGCGAAGCAGGCCGCCTGATAGGCCAGGTTGTCGGCGGCCGACAGCGCGAACTGGCTTTGCTTCGGGACGCGCAGCAGCATCCCCCGGCCGCTGAGCGAGACATGGTCGTGCGCCAGTCCCTTGACCTGCATGGGCACGAGGTCCTCGGGTCCCACGTCGGCGAAGCCCGGCAAACGGCCGAGGGTTTCGGCGAGGGCATTCAGGTCGGGGCTCATGGCGGCGCTATCTTAGCACCCACGATCATAATTCCTTGCGACGTGATCGCGCTTGGGGCGAGGGATCGCAAGAAGCC